>NZ_JBXAFK010000029.1:62609-95320 GCF_058793055.1 Pseudomonas sp. MPR-R2A5 | reverse complement strand
ACAGATCCAAATGTGGGAGGGGCGGTGCGACGATTCGACTTGCCCCCGATGGCGCCGGGTCAGTTAACCAATAAGTGACTGACACTCCCTCATCGGGGGCAAGCCCCCTCCCACATTTTTTATCGAGTACACCAGGCACAACTCCGATCGCCGCGACAGCACTTAGCTCAAACCGTGCGGGAGAACTGGCCTTTGTGTGCGCCGCCGAGGTAGGCGTCGAAGGCCATGGCTACGCTGCGCACCATCAATTGGCCCTTGGGCAACAGTTGCAGTGCATCGTGCTGGATCAGCAACAGCCCATCTTCCACCTGCTCATCCAGTTGTGTCATGGCCTCGGCAAAATACTCGTTGAACCGAATGCCATGGGCGGCTTCGACCCGGGCGAAATCGACGCGGCCGTCACACATCAGGCCATTGATCACCTCGCGGCGCAGCACGTCATCGGGGTTGAGCCGATAACCGCGCTGTACCGGGAGCATGCCCGCATCGATTCGCGCGTAGTACTGGGACAGTTCCTTGACGCTCTGGCTGTAGCTGTCACCCACCTTGCCGATGGCGGATACACCCAGGCCGATCAGGTCGCAATCGGCATGGGTGGAGTAGCCCTGGAAGTTGCGTTGCAGGCTGCCATTGGCGCGGGCCAATGCCAGCTCATCGTCGGGCAAGGCAAAATGGTCCATGCCGATGTAGACGTAACCGGCCTCGGTAAGGCGGCGGATGGTCAGTTCCAACAGTTCCAGCTTGCGCGTCGGGGGTGGCATGTCTTCGGGGCGGATCATGCGCTGGGCGCGGATCTGGCTGGGCAGGTGCGCGTAGCTGTAGGCCGCCACCCGGTCAGGGCGCAGGGCGATCAGTTTGCTCAGGGTCACATCGAAACTGGCCACGGTTTGCAGGGGCAAGCCGTAGATCAGGTCGACACTCACGGACTTGAAGCGCGCCTCGCGGGCCGCCGCCACCAGTTGCACGATCTGCGCTTCGCTTTGCTGGCGATTGACCGCTGCCTGCACGTCGGGGTCGAAGTCCTGAACGCCGAAGCTCAGGCGATTGAAACCCAGGCGACGCAGGGTGTCGATCCGTTCGACGCTGATGGTGCGTGGGTCCACCTCTATGGAGAACTCATGGGCGTCACTGTCATCCAGGGTGAAATGTTGCCCCAGGCAGTCCATCAGCTCAGCCAGTTGCGCGTCGTCCAGGTAGGTCGGCGTACCGCCCCCCAGGTGCAACTGGGTCAAGCGCCGGGAGCGCTCGAACAACGCGCCTTGCATCTGGATCTCGCGCTTGAGGTAGCCCAGGTACTCCACGGCGCGGTGGGTCTTGCGCGTGATGATCTTGTGGCAGCCGCAGTAGTAGCAAAGGCTCTGGCAGAACGGGATATGGATATACACCGATAACGCCTTGGGCGCGGCCACCCGGTGGCTGGCGCGCACCGCCTGGTGATAGTCATCCAGGGCAAAGGCACTGTTGAATTGCGGTGCGGTGGGGTACGAGGTGTAGCGCGGCCCGGGTCGGTCGTATTTGTGTACCAGGGCGCGGTCGAATTCAAAGGCTGTCATGGTCGATCACCTCGTCGTTGGCACTGACCGGGGTAGCGAGCACGGCGCGTTCGAACAAGGCGCAGATGCCATCCACGTGCGGCAGGCCGGCCGGCAGCAGCCAAATGAATGTCGGCGACAGCTCGATCAGGCCGTCGCGGTGCAAGGCTTCCAGCAACGGCCACAGGTTGGCGAAATAGCGCGCGAACACCAGGCCGTAGCGATGCTCCACCGCGCGGATATCCAACTCAAGGTCACAGGCCAGGCGTTCGGCGACGTGCAGGCGCACCGGGTCGGCGGTCTCGCGAAACCAGCCGCGGCTTGTGGCGAGCTGGCCATTACCCAACTGTTCGCGGTACTGGCGAGGATCGGTGGTGTTCTGCGCACACAAGGTGTCGATCTGGCTGATGGCGCCCAGGCCGAAACCGACGTGGTCGCAATAACCGTGCAGGGTAAAACCTTCGCAGTTACGGCTCAGGCGCCCGCGCTCCTGGGCCTGCTTGAGGTCATCGTCGGCGCGGGCGAACTGGCCCAGGCCGATGTAGTGATAGCCCGCGGCGGCCAGGTGCTCAAAGCTGCTGCGGCGCATGGCGCTCTTGTCTGCCTCGCTGCAGAACGGCTGGAGGCGCTGGGCTTGATAGCGTGAAGGCGCGTGGGCGTAATCGAACACCTGCAAACGGTCCGGCTCCAGGGTGATCAGGCTGGCGAGTTTCTGCTCGAAACTCGCCGGGGTCTGCCAGGCATGCCCATAACCGAGGTCGATGTTGACCGAGCGAAAACCGAAGGTGCGCGCCGCATCGACCAACGATTCGATGGGCGCCGGGTCCTGGTACCGCGCCTGGGGCAAAGGCCCTTCGCGATTGGCGTCCGGCACGCCGATGCTGGCGTGGTTGAAGCCCAGCTCGCGCAGCAGGCCCATGGTGGCCCAGTCCATGTGCCAAGGGTCGAGGTCGATGCGGTAGTCACCCCGGTCGTGGTCGAGGAAGTTGAAGCGCTCATGCAACTGCGCCATCAACGCTTGCAACTGCACCAGCGCCGGCGTGGTGCCGCGCAGGTGAAAGTGATCAACCGGCTGGCGCGCGCCGAGCTGGCAACCCATCAGTTGGATTTCCTGGGTCAGGCTGTGCAGGTAGTCATCGCCGAGGTCGCTCGCCGGCCAGTGCAGGTTCAACGCCAGCGGCCGTTGGCGCTGGCGGCTGTCACGCAAGGCGCGCAACAGGTCCAGGGAGCCGACACCGGCATGGAAGCGCCGAGTGTCCGTCTGGCAGGCCAGGTCCAACACGCCTTGATCGTGACGAAAGCGGGAGGGATGAAGGTGGGTGCGCATGACAGACTCCGGTACGGGCGACGGTGAGCCATTGTCCGGTGCGACCTGGTTGCGCACCTTGATATGCATCAAGGTCGCAGGCCCGTACGTCTACCAGCTCAGGTAAAACATACTCTTGGCCAGCAGCACGATCGCGACCATGTGCGCGAACAGGCTCAGATGCACCCCGCGGCTATAGCGCGCACTGACGGTGCCCAGGCGCATCCGCGCCATCGTCACCAGAAAGTGCAGGAGCACACTGGCGGCCAGGATCAGCTTGAGGGTCAGCAATGTGCCAAAGGCAGACGCCAACGGTGCCGACAGCACTGGCAGGTAACGCAGCCAGACCATGCCGAGCCCGGCACCGAACAGCACCAAGAGCACCCACGGCATCAACACCCGGGCGCGCCGGGCGACACCCTGCTCCACCAGCACCATCACCCGAATCGGCAGGTGCCGGTGCAGGTGCCCCAGGATCAGCACCTCGAAAAACACCGTGCCGATAAAGATCAGCGCGGCGAACAGGTGGGCCAATAGCAACAGGAGGTAAAGCATGGAGGCCTCGCAGAGGGACCGGCCGTGGGGAGCCCAGTGTGCGCGAGGGTGAATGACACGGCCTTGATACCGATCAAGCGTTGCGCCTGCGTGCCGCCCCCGCCTACATCAGCGGGATGCTGTAGCTGACGATCAGGCGCGTCTCATCCTTGTCGGGTGTGTCATTGCCGCGCAATACCGCGCTGCGCCAGGTCAGGCCAAGGCCTTTGAACGTCCCCACGGGGATCACGTAGTCGACGCGCAAATCGCGCTCCCACTCACTGTTGTCGCGACGCGCCGCGCGGATGTTGCTGCCGTGGATATAGGTCACGCTCGACTTCAGCCCCGGAATGCCCAGGCCGGTAAAGTCGTAGGTGTAGTTGCCCACCGTGGCCTGTTCGCCGGCATTGACGAACTTCAGCGACTGGGCGTTGGTGATCAGGTACAGCGAACGGCCCTGGCCCTGGTTGATGTGGGGAAAATCACTTTCGCCAGTGGTCTTTTGATAGCCCAGGCCCACGGAGTGCCCGTGCAAGCCATAGGTCAACATTGCGCTCCACAGGCGGTTGTCGACCTTGCCGGAATTGACGCCCGCCCCGTAGTACCCCGAACTGACATAGCCTTCGCCACGCCCGGCGGCGCTGGCATTCTTGCCGTCGGCCGTGCTGTAGAAATAGCGCAGGTCGGTCTTGAGCTGCCCCACCGGCAACTGCCAGTTATGGATCAGGCCCAGGAAGTGCTGCTGGTAAAAGTTCTCCAGGCTGGCGTAGTAGTACTGCACTTGCAGTTGTTTGCTGACGGCGTAATCCGCCCCGCCGTAGTAGAACTGGTTGCTGAACTTGCCCTTGGCCGGGTCATTGGCCCCGGCGATGGACATGCCCTGGCCGTTGCTGGAGTTGCGGTCCAGCACCTGCTCCATTTTACCGGCGACCAGGTTGAAGTCCTTGAGGTCCTTGGAGTCGACCTGATAGCCACGGAAGGTCTGCGGCAACAGCCGGCCGTCTTCGGTCGTCAGCACGGGCAACTTGGGCAGCAGCGTGCCGGCCTTGAACTGGGTCTGTGAGATACGCATCTTGCCGGTGGCGCCGGTCTTGCTGAAGTCGTTGGCGGCCTTGCCATCGGACAGTGGGAATACGCTGCCGGGGGTGTTGTCTTCACCGGCCTTGCCGGCGCGGCCCGAGGCATCCAGGCGCAGGCCGTACATGGCTTGCAGGTCAAGGCCCAAGCCTACTGGCCCGTCGGTAAAACCGGACTGGTAGTTGAACATGAACGCCTGGCCCCACTCCTTATCGGAGGGCGCCTTGGCGTTACGGGTGTCCTGGTTGTAATAGAAGTTGCGCAGGTCGAGGGTGGCTTTGCTGTCATCGATAAAACCCGATGCAGCAGCCTGTTGCGCCGCGCCGAGGGAAACGGCGAGCGCCAGGCAAGTGGTGTGTTTCATGAAGGCTCCGGGAAGTCATTGAGGCAACCCCGTCACAGCCCAACCCTGTTCTTTGTCGCTCGGGCGGTGCTGCATCCAACGGGTGCGCGCACGGTATAGCGTTGGGCGGCGGGGAAATAGCCGCTAAAACCGTCAATCACTTTTTCCGTTTACGTAACAATCCAACCCTCCCGCATTGATCGAGCCCCCGCCTGAAGCCAGTGGCGCCCTGGCAGGCCGGGCCCGCTCCTCAGGGCACCGGCAACCACGCGCTGAAACCCTTCGGCGACATCAGCGGGCACCAGGCAAAGTCCCACGGCAGGGGCGCCAGCGCGGGCGCTTCGCAGCCGGCGTGCGCGGAGCCTTTGCAGTCGAACACGCGCACGCCTTGCCAGCCCAGGACCACGCCCTGGGCCTGGCTGTCATCCGTGTTGATCCAGCACGCCGCAGCCGCCGCCATGAAGGTTTCGATGGGCTCTTCGTCAATCTGCCCGCGGTACGCCGAACCCAGCAGCCAGCGGCAGACATTCAGGTGCCACGTCCAGTCCTGGGGAGGCTGGTTGTGATACGCCCAGGTCATGAAGCTGCGAAACAGGTTCAGCCCCTCCGGCGGGTCGAGCTTGAGCAGCGCAGGGCAGATGTCGAACACGGTGTGCCAATACGGCAACAGGCGTGCATCCAGGTGCACGAAACAGCGGGCATTGCTTGGGTATTCAGGCCGCAAGGGTTCAGCACGCAGGCGACGCGATGCCTTGCTGACCAGGCGGCTGGCGCCTGCAGGCAGGTGATGATTCATGAAACGCACTCACAGTCGTGACGATCGAACGCCCCCTGTTCACAGGAGGCCCAAGGCATACGTCAGAAGGCGGGAGAGGCGCGGGGGTTGGCCGAGGGCCAGGAATAACGCGGCGGCGCCTTGTTGCGCCGCTCATGGGCCGGGCGCGGGGCTTGCCCGAGGCCCAGTAGCCAGGCGAGGCCGATCAGGAACACCAGGGCGACGGTGACAGCGTTGCACACCGGGCAGGCAAAGTAGTTCGAGATGTTGCTGGAAGACGGCGCGCCCAGCCCTTTGTCGGAAAGTGGCGCCGGTTTGCCGTCCACCCCACAGAACGCGCCACCGACCCCATTGAGCTGCTGGCCCATCATCTGGCCATGGCCCAAACCGCACGCGAACAGGTTCATCAGCACGCAGAAGTACAGGGTCCAGACAATCAGGGAACGGTCGGGGCGGCTCAATTTCATGGCGGCGACTCTACCACCAGAGCCGCAAAAGGATGAAGCGCGGCGTGCCCCTGTGGCAGAACGTCGCAGATTACGCGGGCTGGCCAGGGTTGGTAGACTTGGCGCCCTCCTCGTTTACTCCTATTCAAAGCCTGCCGAGTTGACTTCGCGCAATGCGGGCGTTTCACAGGATGCACCGTTGATGAGTACGTTATTCACCCGCCGCAAGGTCCTGACCGGCATGGGCCTGTTGGGTCTGGGCCTGCTGGCCGGTTGTGACAACAGCCCCAAGTTGAACTTCAAGTACGGCAAGGACTTGAGCGACAAGATCATGGGCCGCACCTTCAAGCTCAAGAACACCGAGGGCGACACCGTCACCCTCAGTTCCTACCGTGGCCTGATGCCGGTGGTGTTCTTCGGTTTCACCCAGTGCCCGGCCGTGTGCCCGACCACCCTCGCCCGCGCCGCCCAGGCCAAGAAGCTGATGGGCCGCGACGGCGAGATCATGCAGGTGATCTTCATCACCCTCGACCCGGAACGCGACACGCCCGAGATTCTCGACAAATACGTCAAGGCCTTCGACCCCAGCTTCGAAGCGCTCTACGGCACCCCGGAAGAAATCGCCGTGGCCGCCAAGGAGTTCGGGATTTTTTATGAAAAGATCCCGGCCGGCGACACCTACACCCTGTCCCACACGGCCACCAGTTTCGTGTTCGATACCCGTGGCAACCTGCGCCTGGGCCTGCAGGCATCCCTTACCGCTAAAGAGTGCGCAGAAGACCTGCTCACCGTCATGGAGGTCTGCTAATGACTGCCGTTCAACACCTCAAGCGCTTCACCTTTGGCCTGACCCTGCTGGGCCTCGCCGCCCATGCCAGCGCCCAGGTGCAAGTCACCGACGCCTGGGTACGCGCCACCGTGCCGGGCCAACCGGCCAGCGGCGCGTTCATGACCGTGACCGCCGACAGCGACAGCAAGCTGCTCAGCGTGGCCTCGCCGGTGGCCAAGGACGTGCAGATCCATGAGATGAGCATGAAGGACGACGTGATGCGCATGGGCCCGGTGGACTCGGTGGCCCTGCCGGCGGGCCAGGCGGTCAAGCTCGACCCGGACGGTTACCACGTGATGCTGATGGGCCTGACCGGGCAGATCAAGGAAGGCGACCAGGTGCCGCTGACCTTGACGGTGCAGAATGCCAAGGGCGAGAAGCAGACCGTCGAGGTCCAGGCCAAGGCGCGTGGGCTGGATGGCATGGACCATAGCAAGATGCATTGATGGGTTCAGCGGGGTCCATCCGGCTTAGCGCACCTCGCAATCAACGTTATTCGATTTGCTGGCGTTGGCCGTGGAGCCCTGCGACCCCGTGGATGGGTTGAATGCGGGCGGTAGGGTGAACGAAATACCGGGGTTATTCGGCAAGACCGCAGGAGGTTCCCTAAAGCTCGACGTGAACCCGAACTGGCCAGCCTTGAAACCCTGCGTACCGCCCTCGTTAGTCAAATTGATCAGACCGTCGAGCACGTGCACGTATAAACCGGGTGGCAGCACTGACGTAGCCTTTTGCACCACTGCCGCAAGCGATGCCTTTCCTTGCGCCGCCCATGACTCGACCGATGCCAGCACATTGGCCAGGCGATAAACATAGCGCGCCGAAACCGCAGCGACGAAGGCGCTGTAAGAGTCGTCAGCGTGTCCGGCCGACGCGGCCAACCCCATGGCCAGGCTTTTCACCCGCGACGAAGCTCGCGTCGCCACCCCTGCCGTCGGCTGGTAATACACCTCCACGCTGGCCGATTGCAGGTTGATACGGCCTCGGGGCGTCATCAACGTCGAGCGATCCTGGCTGCGCTTACCGAGCAACCCACTGTCCGAGCGTAACCCGCCCTGTTTCAGGGTGAACACCGCCGCATCGGCGCCAGGCACATTCACGTCGTAGGCAAACGCGTCCACGCTGAGCACGGTACCCGGTTGCAGGGTCAACAGGCTGTCATCGCGCAGGCGCACTTGCGCATAGCCCTTGCCCTGGGTCGACAAGGTATCGCCGACTTCCACCAACGACTGCTCACCCAGTACGCGCAGGCTGCCGTCGAGCTTCTTGACGAACAACGGCCCGCTCAGATGCGTCACCACACCGGCCTGCGGGGCGGCCTGAACCCAGGTCGCTGCACTCAGCAGCGCCAGCAACAGCCACGCGTTAATTGCAGTACAGCTTTTTAGCGGGTTCATGTTTATTGCCCTGATCAGTGGAAGCGTCTGTATTGCCTTCCGCCTTGTTAGCGGGTACTGAGGGGCCCCGGCTTTTTTCAGCCGGAATACCGGAGGAGACAGTATCCATAACGCTGGAGGACGACCGGTTCACGGTCTTGATGACCTCATTCGTTGCCATTTGCACCGGGTTGTTCGGCTCTCTCGCCGTGGGTGGCGACAGCACCTGGCACAACGCCGAGTTCGGCGCCAACGTACAAATATCGGCGCTGGGCGGCACTGTGACAGGCTTCGGGGGCTCGACAGGCGGCCGGTCGACGTCAGTGATCGTCAAGCGCCCGCCAGCGGTGGGCACGCCCTCGGTAAACACCCGCCCGCTGCCGCTGGCCGTGCCGGCGCCGTCATGGTTGGCGGCCAGGGTGATATCTCCGCTGAACCGGATCAGCGAATTGACATGAATGTCGTTACCCGCCTGCGCCGTGAGGCCGACACCGCTGTTGGTGTTGTTGACCCCCGTGTAGAACGTGATGTCGTGGGTGGCTTGCAACAACACATTGGAGGTCGCGTTGGACAGCAGGTCGGCATCGATTTCACTGTCGGCGCCCGGTGCATTGGCGAAAGCCGACACATCGCCCAGTGAAGCCGAAGGGCCGGACAGGAACGAGGTAACCAGGATATTCGCCGGGTCCAGCTGCCAGAAGCCCGCCGTGCCGAGGGCCGCACGTGTGTCGACCCGCGCGCCGGCCACATCCAGGAAATGCCCGGACGTCTCGACAAGGCCGCCGTTGCCCGAGGCCGCGCCGCCGCGAGCCGACAGCGTGCCATAGACCCGCGTCGTGTCATTGCCCCATACGATGATCTTGCCGCCATCGCCGCTGGCCAGGGCGTCGGCGGAAATCCGCGCGTCCTGGCTCACATAACTGTGTTTGGCGTTCAGGATGGCCGGATTCTTGCCTTGGTAGTCACCGCCAATCAGCACACGGCCACCGCCGCGCTGGCCGCTGGCATCGATGCGCGCATTGCCCATCACACCGACCTGCTCGCCCAGCACGTGTATGTCACCACCACCCCCGACGCCCGTGGCGGTGGTGCTGCTACCGGCTTCGAGCAAGGTGGTACGGCTGGACTTGAGCACCACCTTGCCGTTGGCGCCGACCACGGCACTGTTGGCGTTCAGCGTGCCGCGCTGGTTGACCAGTGCACCGTAGATACCGATGGTGCCGCCTTGGGCAATCACGGTGCCCAGGTTCAGCGCCTGGTCCTTATCCGCCGACACCACCACGTGCATGCCCGGATTAGTGGAGTCCACCAACTGCACCGAGTGCCCCGCCGCCAGCACCGTCTCGCCCTGGGGCGTGGTGATGATGCCGGTGTTGTTCACATCCGGCGCGATCAGGTACACCTGGCCCCCCGACGGCGTGGTAATCGCGCCCTGGTTGCTGACCTGGCCAGCCGGCCCGTCAGCGGAGAAACGCCGGTTGCCCGAGAGGAAGTCCGCGTTGGAAATCGCCAGGCTCGACGCCACCAGGCCGCCGACATCGATCTGCGCCCCGGCACCGAACACGATGCCGTTGGGGTTGATCAGAAACACCCGCCCGTTGGACTGCAAGGTACCGAGGATCACGCTGGGGTCCTGGCCGGTGATACGGTTGAGCACGCTGC
This sequence comes from Pseudomonas sp. MPR-R2A5, assembly GCF_058793055.1. NCBI lineage: Bacteria > Pseudomonadati > Pseudomonadota > Gammaproteobacteria > Pseudomonadales > Pseudomonadaceae > Pseudomonas > Pseudomonas sp. MPR-R2A5. The sequence goes on along the minus strand of NZ_JBXAFK010000029.1, from coordinate 85,440 downwards.
TGTTGCTGCTCTGTTGTACAAACCGCACCAGCTCGCCCTGGGCGATGGAGAAGCTCGACCAGTTGATGATTGCATTGGGGCTGTTGGTGACGGTCAGGGTGTTGCCATCCTGGGTAAACGTCACCTGGCCGTTGACGATCACCGGGTTGACCGGGGCCGCCATCGCACTGGTGGCCATCGCCATCGCCAGGGACAGCGCCATCAAGGTAGGTTTGATTGTCATGGCACCCTCAAAAGGCCAGGCTGAGACGGACGTGCAGGCGATCATCGCCGCGCTGGGTATCACTGGCTTCGGCGTGCAAGGCATGGCCGTAATCCATTTGCAGATTGAGGTTGCGTCGGTAGATCAGGCGCACACCCAGGCCTGCGCTGCTCAGGCTGATGTGTTCGAACTCACCGGGCAGCGCGTTGTTACGCGTCAGGTAGCCGGCGTCGTAGAACGCCAGGGCGCGGCACTGCCAACTGCCCCCCAGGCACAACGGCGGCGTGTAGGCTTCGAGGTTGCCGACCACACCCGAGTCGTTGCTCACCTCGCGCTCACGGAAGCCACGCACCGACGCCGCGCCGCCGGCGCCAAATTGCTCGCCGGGCACCAGGGCATCCTTGGTGTACTGGCCGTTCAACGCCGCGCGCAACTGCCAGGCGGCCGGCAGGATCTGCGTGAGGCTCGTGGCAAAGCGCAATGCCGTGTAGTCATCCCGTGCATGGGCACGCGCCAGGTCGAAATCACTCTGTTGGCCCTTGGACCCGCCGGGGATGTTGTGCAACAGCGACAGGCCGATATTCGCGTCGCCATCCAGGCGCACCCAGGTGCCTTGGTAACCCAGGCTGAGGGGGTGCACGGTGATGTCGTTGCCCAGTTGCACATCGAACAGCTCCAGGCTGCTTTTATAGGCCTTGTAGTCGATGCCATAGACCAGCTTGGATTGGTAATTACCCACCGTCGCCAGGTTGTGGTTGTAGCGCGTGCCGAAGATCGTGCCGCGGCCGCTGACGGCCAGGTCGAAGATGCCCGCCGTCACCGTACCGCTGTCGACATCCGAGTAACTGGTGAAAAAGTCCAGGGAGTCGCCCAGCGCATACAGCGGCAGGTGGTAGCCCAGGCCGTAGACACTGACACGCTCGGGCTTCTCCACGGTGGTGGTGTATTGCAGGCTCATCACCTGGTCGCGCCCGAACATATTGGCGTTCTGCAACACGGCACCGACGTAGGTGCGCCCGGTTTCCTTGGAGCCACTGTTGTCCAGGTTCAGCGCAGCGCTCCATGGCGACTCATCGCTGACTTGCACGTCGGCGTCCACCGTATCGGCGGCCGCGCCAGTCTTGAGCTTCATCACGGTCTGCTTGGCCGGGTTTTCGTTGGCCAGCTTGAGGCTCTTGGACACCGCCGCCAGGTCAGGCGAGGAGCCCTCTTGCAGCGCCGACAGCGACTGGCGCACGTTGGCCGTGCTGAAATGCTGGTTGCCGGCGACCGTCACCTGGCCAATCCGCACTTGCACCACGTCCAGCACCACCACACCACCGTTCAACTCCTGCTCAGGCAGGTCGATGCGCACCAGTGGATAGCCTTGTCGGTGGAAGACGTCTTCAAGCGCCTCCTGGGCCTTGGCCACATCGCTGAAATCGCGCTGGGCCCCCACGAACGGCGCCACACTCTGCGCCAGTGCGTCGGCGGGCAGCAGCGTATTACCGCGCATCTCAAAGCGGGTGATATCGAAGCGTGGCGACAACGGCTCGCTATCAGCGGCCACTGCGAACGAGGTGCACACCGCGAATAAGGCGGGCACCAGCAACAGCATGAAACGGTCAATCATGGGTTGGCCCTTAGGCAGCGTGAGGTTTAAACGTCTTACGCTGCGTTAAGTGCCAGCAGGGGGTGGGCCCCGGCGCAGAGTGTAGCCACTACATTGCCACTGCGATAGAGAGTCCCCATGTTTTCGAGGGATTTGCAGGCTTAATCCACAATAAACAGCTTGGCCCCAGTGGCGGTGGATGAACGATGCCCTTCCATGTCATTGCCCACCTGGTAACTCATCCCGGCCGTCAGCGTGAACTGGCGGCCGTCTTCCAACTCCGTGTGCAACTCGCCTTCGAGGCACAGCAGCACATGCCCGCGCCAGCACCAGTGATCGGCCAGGTAGCCGGGGCTGTATTCGACCCAGCGCACGCGGGTGGTGCCGAAGTGGCGGGTGCGCCATACCGCATTGCCGGTAACACCGGGGTGAAGTTCGGGTTCGACAGTGGACCAGTCGGTGGTGCCAAACGGGACAGCAGTGAGTTCCATGGTGGGCTCGGTCGTCAGTTAACGTGGCTCGACCCTATCCAACTGACACCCGGCGCGATAGACACAGATCGCGGGCTTTTGTGGGATACAGGCGCGGGTACTTGTCATCCCGCCGCGCCGGTTTGCTTGGATGCACGCCAACTGCAACCCCGATGGCGAGTGGTAGACCGCCTGGTCCTGCCCCCACGTAACTTCATGCATTTTCATTGCCCGACCGGGTGAATGAGTAACGGTCGATATCGGTACGTAATTGCCAGCCCTGGCCTTGCCAATACTGGGCCGCAGGGGTGTTGGTCTTGAATACATCCAGGTGGCATTTGTGGATGCCCAGTGCCTCCAGTGCGTTGAGGCAGCGCTGGGTCAACGCCTGCGCGATGCCCTGGCGTCGATAAGCCGGCAGCACCAGCAGATGTTGCAGGTAACCGCGACGCCCATCATGGCCGCACATCACACAGCCGATCAACCGGCCTTCATGTTCAGCGACAAAGCTCAGCCCGGGGTTGCGCGCCAGATAGCGCTCGGTGGCCTCGCGGGAGTCGGCCTCACGCAGGGAGATGCCGGGCGTGTCTTGCATCAACGCAAGGACGGCGGCGTAGTCGGAGGGCGTCATGGTGCGGATGGTGTGCATGGTGCGAAACCTTTTGGGATCGGGCGTGCTCATGATGGCGACAGGTGAGATAGGACGCTACCGGCTGGAATGAACCCTTTCGAGCGGATACCGCCCTCCCCGGACAACAATACCGATGGCCGGGCACGGTGCTGAAAGGTCGGCTTTCGGCCTTTTCAGCTCAGGCAGTCATGGCTCAGCATCAACCCGCACAAATCTTCTAAACGTCCTGTTCAAAAGCACGGTAATTTAGTCGCCCGCACAGTTCAAAGCTGAACCCTACATCTGGAGCCTTCCGTGGATAAACGCAACTGGATTGAGCTGTCCCAGGATGCCGATACCGGGATTGAATCGATTCGTGCCCATTTTCAGGGGCATGCCTACGATCCGCACTGGCATGACAGTTTTCTGGTGGGGGTCACCGAACAAGGGGTGCAGCAGTTCAATTGCCGACGCGTGCGCCATCTTAGTACGCCGGGCAAGGTATTCATGCTGGAGCCGGGGGAAATCCACGATGGGCATGCGCCGACCGAGGAAGGGTTTACCTATTCCATGCTCTACCTTGATCCGCACTGGCTTGAACGGGAGTTGCATGGGTTGTTCGAGCACACGCCAGCCAACAGTCAACCGGGCTTTGCCGACACCCTGAGCCAGGAGCCGGGCTTGGCCACTGCCGTTTATCAAGCCTTCCACGTGCTCCATGAGGGTGACTTGCGCATCGTGCGCCAGAGCGCCATCGATACCTTGTTGGGGTCGCTCACTTGCCACCTTGATTGGCGCAAGCGGCGGGCCTTCGACCCGCGTCTGCCGTTGGTGGCCCAGGTCGCGCGTGACTATCTGCATGCCCATGTCTACGAGGACATTGGGCTGGATGATCTGGCTCAAGCCTGTGGGGTTGATCGCTTTCGCCTGACGCGGGCCTTCAAGGCAGCCTTTGGGCTGGCGCCTCATGCTTATCTGATCCAGCTGCGTCTGGCCAAGGCTCGGCAGCTGCTGGCGCGGGGCGAGTCGCCGGCGCAGGTGGCCAGTGCGCTCGGATTCTCCGATCAAAGCCATATGGGGCGCTGGTTCCGCCGTGCCTACCAGCTCACGCCAGCGGACTACCGTAAGCGCTGCTCAAACCTTCCAGACTGAATCCAGCCGACCCGCGACCATGGGCTCCTATCTGATCAAGGAGTCCATGCCATGTCTTTTCCGCTGTTCTTTTCTGCGTCTTCGATGCGTCCTCAGGGAGCCTGAGCCATGGAGTCGCTGCTGCCTTTCCTGCTGTTTGCGTTCGTGGCCTCGATCACCCCGGGGCCAACCAATATTCTGGTGCTGAGCCACAGTTCGCGGTGGGGGCTGGGCGCTACGCTGCCGATCATTTTTGGCGCATGCGTGGCGGCGGCGCTGATTGTGTTTGCAGTCGGGCTTGGCGTGGGCGAGACGCTGCTGCGGTTTCCCCGCGTGCAACAGACGATGGCCTGGGCCGGGGTGCTCTGGTTGAGTTGGCTGGCCTGGCAGATCTTTCAAAGCGCGCCGCCGTCCCTGAACCCGCCCCCGCGCGACGAGGGCCTGAGCGTGTTCGGTGCCGCCACCCTGCAATTGCTCAACCCCAAAGTCTGGATGATGGCGGTGGCGGTGACGAGCGTGTTTGCCGGTGGCGGCGACAAGACCATGCGGCTGCTGGTGTTGTCGCTGGTGTTTCTGTCGGTATCCTTGCCGTGCATGACCCTGTGGGCATTGCTCGGCGTAGGCAGTGCTCGGTTTTTTGGTTCACCACAGGCGTTCAAACGCGTGAACTATGCACTGGCTTTTTTGCTGCTGGTGTCGGCCTGGTTGACGGTGCTGGTGTAGGTCCAGAAATGGGGACGGATCTGTTTTCTCTCCTTGGCTGCCTTCTCGGGAGTTGCCGAACAATCATCGCCTGGCAACCCTCCTGAAGGTACAAAACGTTTGGAGCGGGTAGAGAAAGCGCTGTATTGACAGAATGCCCACACAGCCAGATATTTGATGACTTTTGAGCACCAATAAATCATGAGTTTCGACGGTCGCATGCTCGCTAACATCAGTGTTCTGGCTGCCATCGTGCATAGCGGCAGCTTTGCGCGGGCTGCCGAAGCTTTAGGCATGTCGCCCTCAGGGGTCAGCCGTGCGGTGACTCGCCTGGAATCGAGTATTGGCATTCGCTTGTTTGACCGGACGACGCGCTCAGTCACCCTGACAGATGAAGGTCGGCAGCTCTACGCGCAAATCAGCCCCCTGCTGGCTGGCATTGGTGATGCCGTCACGCTCGCGACCGGCGCATCCACGGCGGTGCAAGGGCGTTTGCGGGTCAATGTCGATGCATTCTTTGCAGGCCGAATGCTCGCGCCTCACATCGACAAGTTTTTGCAGCGCCATCCTAACCTTGAACTCGAACTCACCGTCCGCGATCAGCTCGGCGACCTGGTCGCCGAAGGTTTCGATATCGCGGTGCGGTTCGGTCAGCCACCTTCATCATCGTTGGTGGCCCGCAGGCTGCTCGACACGCGAACGGTCACCGTGGCCTCCCCTGACTACCTCAAGCGACGTGGCCGCCCAAATACACCTGGCGATCTGGCAGGACACTCATGTATCCAGATGAAAAGCGCCATGACGGGCCTGCCATTGGATTGGGAGTATGGGTCGGCAGGCGAGAAGATCACCCTGCGTACCAGCGGCCGCTTGCTGGTGAATGAGTCCAGCACACTTATCGCGGCCTGCGTTGGCGGTGCAGGCGTGGCGCGGGTCAAGGCCAGTGGGGTCAAGGACCTGCTGGCCGACAACAGCCTGGTTGAGATACTTCAAGATTGGCAGGGGGAGAGCTTTCACCTGTACGCGCTCTACCCCTCTCGCCACCTGCCTCCTGCAAAGGTCAGCGCATTCATCGATTTCGTGACAGAGGTATTGGATCTGTCCGAACCTGCGGCGCACAGCTATCGGGCTCGTTCTACAACCCGAGTCAAGGCGGTTACAGACGTCGGTTGAGAATACGGAGGCCAGCCCGCCAATTCATGACTTAAGGTCATCACTCAGTTGACTCGATGGCTATTCTGTCATCATGCAGGCTTCGATAATCTGCCCCCGTCAGATCGCTACTGCACATGGATGTACGTAGATGCAGTGGCGCATCCCCTTCGGACTCATTGATGGCAGGTCAATCATGTACGCAATCACTGGAATCACCGGCAAGGTCGGCGGCGCACTTGCCCGTGCTCTGCTGGAAAACAAGCAACCCGTTCGCGCCGTGATGCGCGACGCTCACAAAACTGAATCGTGGGAAGCGTTCGGTTGCGAGATCGCCATTGCAGAAATGGACGACGCCGCCGCACTGACGCGGGCATTTGAAGGCGCCCAAGGTGTGTTCATCCTGCCACCGTCGGATTTTGATCCCGAACCGCACTTCCCCGAGGCCAAAGCGGTGATTGCGGCAGTGAGCGAGGCCATCGCAACGGCGCAGCCACAGCGAGTCGTCTGTCTTTCGACCATCGGTGCCCAAGCCGTGAACACCAACCTGCTTACCCAACGCACGCTCATGGAACAAGCCCTGAGCAAGCTTGATGTTCCCGTGACGTTCCTGCGCCCTGGTTGGTTCATGGAGAATGCCTTGTGGGATGTGGCCACGGCACGAGATGAGGGGGTGATCCACAGCTTCCTGCAACCACTCGATAAAACAGTGCCCATGATCGCAACAGCGGACGTCGGCCGGACGGCCGCTGCACTCATCCGGCAATCCTGGCACGGCCAGCGCATTGTCGAACTGGAGGGGCAGCACGTGAGCCCTGAAGACATTGCCGCTACATTCAGCCTGATACTGGGCCGTTCTGTTCAAGCTCAGGCAGTGCCGAGAGAGACTTGGGACAACCTCTTTCGCGCACAAGGGATGCAGCACCCGCTGGCTCGAATCCGCATGCTCGATGGTTTCAATGAGGGGTGGATCTCGTTTGAGGGCGGCAATATCGAACGAATTCAGGGCACTGTTTCGCTAGTTGCCGTGTTGACCCAGCTGGTGAACCTTGGCACTTGACCGTGACACTTATCTGATATGGCGTGGCTTACGACCTCCTGGCATCAGGTGCTTTAAGGTCGAACAACAGCTCATGGGTTGCGCGATCAAAATGCTCGATAAGGAAATCCAGCAATACACGCACGCGGGGAACCCGGTAACGACTGCCGTGTAATAACGCGTAGACGCCGGCCTCTCGGACACAAAAGTCAGGCAACAGGACTTTCAGTCGCCCCGCACGGATATCGGCTGCGGCATCCCAAATGGTCTTACGTGCGATGCCATGCCCGGCCAATGCCCACGCGCGCGCGAGTGCGCCATCATTTGTTTCCCATGCCTGGCTCATGGGTACGGTGTGGTTCCATTCCTGCCCGTCCACCACAAAGTGAAAGGTGTTCAATGGGCCTGCGGAAGTCACCAGCACGATGAACTTGTGGTCAACCAAGTCAGCAGGAGTCTGGGGTTCACCGTATCGCGCCAGATAGTCAGGCGAAGCGCACAGTACTCGCCAGTTGGGCGCCAACTGCCTGGCGATCATCGAGCTTTCATGGGGCTGTCCAAACCGGATTGCCAGATCGACATCGTCCTGCACCAGGTTCGACACCGAATCCGACAACGTCAGCGCGATGTACAGTTCTGGGTGCAATGAACTGAATGCCTCAAGCCAGTCATTCAAAAGATTGCGGCCAAAATCGGCAGACGCGGATATCCGTACCTTGCCACGCACCTCTGTTTGACTGGCTTGAAGCCCCGCTTCCGCTTCATCGATAGCCCGCAATGCAACCCAGCACTGTTGCAAATAAAACCGACCTTCTTCCGTGAGGCGCAACTGACGCGTTGTGCGATCAAACAACTTGGTGCGCAGCGCCGCCTCAAGCTTGATAATACGCGCGCTGGCCGCGGCTGGCGACAGCGCCAGTTTGCGTCCTGCGGCAGACAAGCTGCCGAGTGCCGCCGCCTCGACAAACAAACGCATATCACCCAATCGGTCAGTGGCCATATTCAATTCAAATTTGATAGTTCATCAAATGGTAGGCCAATTATCAAATCAGTGGCAATTCATCACACTCATGCCTCCCCTCCCGTTGAGCACAGGTCATGACCGGCAAATCACACTTTGAAAATGGCTCTTTCACGACTTCAGGTAATACCGAATACCTCACTACCGGGGGTCTCCCACTGGGGGCCCTGTTGGCGCTGACAATGGGTAGCTTTATCGCCACCGCCAACGAAACGGTACCAGCAGGACTGTTGCCGCAAATCGCCGAGGCATTTGGTGTGTCGCAAGCGTGGGCCGGCCAGATGGTGACACTCTGTGCACTGGGCTCAGGGTTGGCGGCTATTCCCTTGACGCTCGCGTTGCAGGGTTGGCGTCGGCGCTGGGTGCTATTACTGGCCGTCGGGGTGTTTTGCGCCTGTAATGCGGTGACCGCCCTGTCGCCCTGGTTTTCATTGACGCTGGCTGCTCGCTTCATGGTGGGTATTGCAACCGGTCTGGCCTGGAGCCTGCTGGCCGGCTACGCCAGACGGTTGGTCATCCCACAACTGCACGGTCGCGCTATGGCGCTGGCCATGCTCGGCATCCCTTTGGCACTTGCCCTGGGCGTACCGCTGGGTGCCTGGCTCGGCAAGCTGCTGGGATGGCGTTGCGTATTCGGCACGCTCTCAGGATTCAGCCTTTTGCTGATGGCCTGGATATATCTGAAAGTGCCTGATTATCCCGGACAACGCTCCGATCAACGCCTGCCGCTACGCAAGGTCTTGCAAACCCCGGGCGTGCGGCCCGTGCTGGCGGTGGTCATGCTCTGGATCCTGGCCCATTACACCCTCTATACCTATATTGCTGCGTTCCTGGCTTCTGTTGGATTGGCCGATCAGGTAGATCGGGGCCTCCTTTTATTCGGTATGGCAGCCTTGTTCGGTCTATGGATGATCGGCACGCTGATTGATGGCAGGCTTCGGAGCCTGGTATTGCTCAGCCTGACAGCATTCACCCTGGTTGCGTTTACCCTTGGGTTGGGTGGCCTGCCCGCGAGTGCGATCTATATCAGCATCGTCTTATGGGGGATGAGCTTCGGTGGTGCGCCAACCTTATTGCAAACTGCCTTGGCCGATGTTGCCGGTGACGGCGCGGATATTGCGCAATCAATGCTGGTCACCGTCTTTAACCTGGCGTTTGCAGGCAGTGGTGTGATCGGCGGCGTTCTCTTGGAAACCTGGGGAGCAAGCGCTATTCCCTGGGTAACGTTGGCGTTGCTGCTGCCGGGGCTGCTGATTGTCTCGATAGCCAAGAGGCATGCTTTCAGGCGTTAACTATTGCTGAAGCGTTGAGGATTTACCCAGGTAGGCAGAGATGGCCATTGAGGTTTCATTTGATTTGGCCTCGATGCTCACCTTGGTTTGAGGGCGATCCCTTCAATGAACTCCCGCGCTTACCCTCGTGATGACTGCACGTGAACGGTTTCTGCCGATTAAGGCGGTTGGCCATGGGGCGATTTCTGCACGCTGTGAAAGGCTGCCTTCCGGCCAAGAGCTGCCACTCAGCTCGCCGTTCAGACCGTTCTACACGTTAACCAGGCCCCCCAGAACAGACTGCTGAAAAAACGGGTAGCGTCCCCAAAACCTGCATCATGCAAAAGCTTCTGAACAGCCACTTCAGAATGTGGAGGGTCAGCGCCTTGAAGAATTTTCCCAAGTTTGACTTTCACTTCATCCGGACTGGCTCCGTGCTGCCGCCAACGTTGCCCCCAGGCGGCGAGGAGCAACGGCTGGCTGGCATAGGCATATTGATTGCCGGCGACAATCAGCGGAGCCCCCGGTTTCAGACGAGCCCGAACGGATCGCAGAATGTCTCCCTTGGCATCATCCCCATCGAGATGATGGAGTACACCGATCAACGTGGCTGCGTCGTAGGACTCATCTGCGACCAAGTCTTCAACGTGCCCAAGGTGCACGTCCGTTCTTTCAAGCATGTTGTTGACGGCTAACTGCTGTTTCGCGGTTTCCAGCATCGATTCAGATGGATCAACGGCGGTGAAGCGCCAGCCTGGCTCAAGCCTGGCCATCGCGATGATCTCCTGCGCCGTACCGCCAGCGCCGACTACCAGTATTTTTGCCGAGCGCCTATTTCCAAGGCTTGCCGCGAGCATGCACGCCACCAGGTCCTGACAGGCGTCATAACCTGCCAGCGCGATACGGCTCTGTCGTCCGTATTCACTAGCCCGAACATGATCAAACTTTTCAACTGAGTTAATGGGTGATTTCAAGGCGGTTCTCCCTGTCCTTGAATCAACCTAGGCCATAAAGAGCGATAATAAAAATTCATTAATTTTATGAGCTACATTCCCACAAGGAATGCCAGCGCGCTCAGGTATCGTCCAAGCGACGGTCAGCCAAGGGGCGGAGCAGTCGTTCGCGACAGGTAACAATCGGCCAAAAGCGGTCATCACGGCCCTACAAAAACTGGAACGACTCGCTGCACCGAACACTGTTTTTAGAAATAGAGAAATTCGAGAGCGGAGAATGGGGCGTGCAGCGGGTGATCCTCGCCCGGAATTTGCCGGGAACTCTGCGCAATCGGGAGCTGGCGCAGCCAGCCAGGGAGATTGCCATCGAAACCGGCCTGGAGCACCGCCCGAAGTCGGATGGGCTGCGCGTGGCCGGCATCTACTGGCGTCGCGTCATGCTCGGCCAGTAGGCGTGGGGTTCTCGCTGGTGTGGTGGAAGCCGGCGATCGGGCAACGGTTAGGGCAGCAGCTCGCCGAAACGGTGCGCGGCAGCAGAGTTTCATCGAAAATCGGACGCCAGCGGGGACCATCAGTGAGATGAGTTTCCATCCTTTGAGAGCAGTTCTCTTGCCATCTCGATTGCCTGCTCACGTGAAGCAGCAAGAAGCAGAGGGTAACCCCAGAACTTGGCAAAAACGACCGCAAATGCCTTGTAACCCAGACGTTTTGCGGAGTGGGTTTCAACCAGGATCATTGCCAGAACCAACTTTCGCAATTCAACCTTGTGCTTTTTCATCCAAAGCGCGGTGCGCTTCTTTTCTTCCGGCGAGTGCTCATGGTCTTCTGCAGGTACGGTATCGGTCAAAAGTACGAAGGGTTCCCCGCGCTGCAAATTGGCCTCGAATTCGTCGAAGTCCTTCTGGTGATCATGTCCGGGTTCTTGCGTAAGGTTCATCCAGACCAATGGGAAGTCAGAACTATTCATCGACATGGCCGTTTCCTTTGCTTTTGATGCAACGCCAGGTGGCCGCAATGGCGAATACACCGGGTAACGTAATGAAGAACGCTGCCGAAAAGGCAACGTGCCAACCGTCGCGCAACCCGTCGGAGATTCCCCCGAGGGTATTCAGGACGACAAGCAGACTGCCGAGGACCAGGGCAACCCCCTGAGCCTTACGCGTTCCGATCAGTGCGAGAAGCACCGTCACGATCCAAGACCCATAGAATGCCGAAAACATCCAAAGCACACCGGGCTCAAAAGTAATCGCCGGTGTCGCTCCGTGCGCTCTCACAAAGTCGTTTACGTAGAAAAATAACTGGAAGGTGACAAAAAGTACGGCACCAGCGGCTGTCGTCAACCAGAACAAGGCCACTTTGTTTGGGTTGTTCATGGCCGGGTCTTGGGCGGGTTGTAGAGTAGATTGAAGGGACATAGGAGCTTTCTCGATAATCAATGGCTGTTGTATGTCTGGGGATTTCTAACGGCTGAAGCGTTCGCCTGCGGTAAATCAATACCTATAGTCCAGCGTCACCATCAAGTTGCGCGGTGCGCCGTAACCTACGGTGTCAAAATCGCCCTTCTGCAACGCGTACTTCTTATCGAACACGTTGTTGACGTTGACTGCCGCGGTGATCTTCTTCGTGATGGCGTAGCGCCCTAAAAGTGATACCAGGGCATATGAACCCTGTTCCCCGCCCAGCGAACTGGTGCCGGTGTTGGGTGCCTGGTAGAAGCGGCTTTGCCATTTGACGCCTGCGCCTAGCGTCAACTTGCTCCACCCTCCGGGCAATTGGTAGGTGCTGAAGAGCTGGGCCGTGGTGCGCGGTATTTGTGAATTCAAGCGGACGCCATTGCCATCTTGCGCAGTGAAATGGGCGATACCCGCATAGATGTTCCAACCACGCGCCAGCTCGCCCTGCAAGTCCAACTCGATCCCGCGCGACTTCGTCCCATCCGCGCCTATGTAGGCTTGCGCACCACCTGGTGTATAGGTACCTGCGACCATCTGTGCAGCGTTATCCAGCTCGGTATGGAACAAGGCTACCGACGCATTCAGACGCCCGTCCATGTAGGCGCCTTTAAGGCCGATTTCCTTGGTTTTTCCCTTTGACGGCGTGAGCACGTTGCCCTTGCTGTCGCGATAGTCGGTTTGCGGATTGAATATGCCCGTGTAGCTCACGTAGGCTGAATAGGTCTTGTCGATGTCGTAGACCAAGCCGGCATACGGGGTGAATTCACTGCTCTTCTTGTAGTGCAACGACGAGCCACCGACGACATCGTCGATTTCGTAGTTGCTGAAGCGGCCGCCGACAATGAGTTTCATAGGCTCGGCCAGCGAGAACCGGGCTGCGCTATAGACACCACTCTGCTTGATTCGAGTGCGGGTCGGTATCGAAGGCATGGCATCGAAGTTGGGGCGGGGATAGGCTGGGCTCAGTTCATAGACATTGACCGGCGTAAAGCCTGGATAAAACGGAGCGATATCCTCCTGGCTGGCGGTGCGGCGCGAACTCGTCGCCCCCACCACCAGGTCATGCTGGCGGCCAAGCAGTTCGAAGGGGCCGCTCGCCATCACGTCGAAGGTGTTTTGACGGCTGCGACCTTCGGACGCCAGTGCCACCGGAAGAGCCCCGTTGGGAAAGGAGCCCAGTCCCGTGGCGCGATCGGGGCGGCCGACCAGGCCGAGCAGTTCGGCATCGAATTCCGTGCGGTATTGATTAGCGACGGCCCGGAGATTCCAGCCGTTGTCAAAGCGGTGCTCGATCTCGGCAAACGCCGTCTTAAGGGTGTTGTCCCAATGGCTCCAGTTCTGCGCGTAGTTTTTGGAGCGTGAATACTCCGCCTGCGTGCCGTCGCTGAACCATAGCGGTAAACCACCCCAGGTCGAGCCCTTCGGCGTGATGTCCTGGTAGTCATAGCCCAGGCTCACCGTCGTGTCGGGTGTCAGATCTGCCTCGATGATGCCGTAGAACGCCTTCCTCTGTGGCTTGTACCCATCGATGTACGAGTTTCCTTCCTGGGACGTCCCGACCATGCGGGCGCGGATACGGCCATCCTCGGTCAACGGAGTCGATACGTCGGCCATTTCCCGGTGGGTATCCCAGCTCCCCGCTCCGAGCGAGGCGGACGCCGAGAATTCACGGGTCGGTCGTTTGCGCACCAGGTTGATGGCGGCCGAGGGATTGCCGGTGCCGGTCAGCAATCCGGAGCCGCCCCGCACTACCTCGATACGATCATAGAACGCGGTATCGATAGAACCGATGCCGCTTCCATTGACGATGTTGCCGAGGACGGTGGGTATGCCGTCGTACTGGACGTTGTTGATCAAGAAACCACGCGAGTAGAAACTCGTCCGCTCGCTGTCGGACTGGTATGAAGAGACGCCCGTGGTGTTCTCCAGCACGCCCTGAACCGAATTCAATTGCTGGTCGTCCATGCGCTGGCGGGTGATCACCGTCACCGACTGCGGTGTTTCCCGCAGCGACAGCGGCAGGTGCGTCGCCGCCGACGTCTGGCCCGTGGTGTAGGAGCCAGTACCTTCGGTGGTCGCCGTATCCATGGGGCCCGTTATGGTGATGGCCGGCAAGGCTATCTCGTCTTGAGACGTCCCCCCTGCCCTGGTTTGAATCTGCCGTGGCTCGGCGGCAAATGCGCCCTGCGCGCTAATGAGAACTGCCGCCGCAACTGCCGAGCCCAGCACGGTGCGGGGCGCGCTCCTGATTGCGCCCTTGTACGAACCATCCAGATGAGGATGGCCAGCGGGCTCTGCGCGCCTATCAATTGGCCAACGGGACTTCCCAACAGTTGCAATGATGAACATCAACAATACTCATTTGTATTTAGATGTTTCATTTAACAATAGGCACAGAGGGGAGTGATGGCGAAACCAGGCCAGATTGTTATTCAGTTAGGCCAAGCGTGATTTCATTTTGGCGTGCGGATGGTTTTCATTGAAGACCGGGGGTTGCGTGAGCACCTACAGTCGCTGGCATCCGAGGAGGGTTTTGTTCTCGACGAGGAGTTAGCTTTCACCATCACCACGACGTTGCAAAATGTCGGCAACTCCGCAAGGAAGGACCATCGGCGACGGAAGGCGGCCGGTGGTCCCGAGTCAAGATAGTCTGATGCATCAGGGAGAGATTTCATTGGGGAGCATGATGCCGGGCACGGAAGCGAGCTCTGCGCCGCCGATGCGATCCGATAGGTATCGTGCCGGAGGTTTGCCCACGGCCTTGCGGAACATGGTTATGAACCCGCTGGCGTTTTCGTACCCCAGCTCTATTGCCACCGTTTGCACGCTTTCACCCTTGGTCAAACGTTGAAGCGCAAGGATCACATGCAGTTGCCGACGCCAGCGCCCAAAGCTCATTCCAATTTCATGCAGCAAAAGACGGCTCATGCTTCGCTCGCTCATACCAATTCGAGTAGCCCAGTCGGCCTTCGACGTCTTGTCCGTGGGGTCGGCCAGCATCATTTCCACGAGGCGGCGTAATCGGGAATCACGCGGCATGGGCAGATGCAAGTCTTCCACGGGGGCCGCCACCAACTCATCGAGCAATGCGGCAATTAACCGGTCTTCTCGCCCCCCCTGCGCATATAACTCAGGAAAACCGGCCACCTTCAGTAGCAACTCACGTAGCAATGGCGATACCGAAATCGTGCAACAGGTTTTCGGAAGATCCGGTGCTGCGTCTGGCTCAACGAACAGGCAATAGCATTCCGTTTCACCCGCCCCCCGCGCCGCGTGAGGCAAGTCTCCCGGTATCCATATGGCGCACTGCGGCGGCACGATCCAGACACCGTCTTCAATTTCGCAGTTGAGGATGCCGCGTAGGGAATAGATCAGCTGCGCCTTGCGGTGCTGATGCCTCGCATTTTCCCAGTCCTTTGTTACCGATGTGGCACTCAAGGCCACGACGGGGCGCGAAATGCTGTCGACGTCCCAAGGCACAGTTAGATCGGTGATCGCAATGCTAGACATGTTGTCTTGTAGAGCCCTAATGGAAGATGTGGATTTGGCCTAAACGGAAAATACTATGACCAACTTGCTCAATCACATCTAGCATTTCTTCCGCTTGGGGGCTTGGCTCCTCTTGGAATATGTTCGCGGGGCCTGAAAGAGTTTCAGCGACAGTGACGGTCTATTGAAGGTGCTTAACCCGTTGCTGCTTTGTCAGTGGGTTGATTTGAGGTTTTTTGCTTGAGGCAGGCGCGCCTATCCTGTGGCGGGTGGCCCTTGAGGTGTAAGTTTGGCCATGTGGTCTTCACGATTGAACGAATAAAACAGCCTATCCTGCCCACTCCATAACTCTCCCATCATGCTGCGTACTCTCCCGCTGGCCGATGGGCAGATTTTGTCTCAGACCAATCAGGAGAGCTACTTTTGCAAAAGGACAGTTCAACCTCGGCCTGATGTAAAAAGCAATTCGCCGAGAGAAGTTTCGTGTGCCTTGATTCCCGAATGTGGATGAAGAAGACTCCATCCATTATCTGATGGTCGAACCAACGACCGAAGTTGTCGAAGTGGGATTACGTTTGAGCATGGGGCCGACGATGCAGGGAAAAACGTTCGAAATAGTGCGAATAGATCAAATCCACGAAATAGTTTCGCCAACCGTAGAGTCACTTTTACAGCCGTTAGGGTTCGAAGTTCAGGGCCCGCTGTCCTGGCTGCGTAGCGTCAATGCTCCCATTCGCCAACTCTTTCGCCTTGAGCAGCGCAAAGGCGGCGCGCTGGCGCCGTCATGGGCTCTGTCACTGGACTTCGTTCCCCATCTTTCCGGCAATGAAATCAAATGGCACAGGACGTCAAAATCAGCACGACCTGATCTGACTTTCGATGTGCGAGATCGAGCGTTTGATATCTCATACAGCTACGGACTTGATGTCATAGCAACCAGCGCTCCCAATATCCTCCGGGCTGCCATTCCAAAAGCTGAATCGTTTTGGAACGAGGCTCGTTCGATAGCCGACCTGCCTGGTGCTTTCGAGCGGGTCAAGCAGCATTTGTCGACGGGTGGCCTGGGTTTCTACAACTACATACAACATCCTCTTGCATACGCGTTTGTATTGGCCATGAACGGCAAGCCCGACACTGCCGAAGAAGAGTTTCAACGCTATTCACAGCGTCTTTCAGAGGCGGCTCGAAAAAAACTCCGCAAGCTATTCATTGATGCAGGCGGTCACCTTGGCTAAGCGAGTACGACTTTTTCAACAGCATCGGCCAAAAGCAGTCGGTCGAGGAGGATACAGAAAAGCCAGTTGCTCAAGCGTGTCGTTCGCCAGCGTGGACCCGCTTAGGCGCTGCGAGCCTAGCTAAAATATGCCCGCCGGCCGAAAACTGCGAAAGGTCGACGAACGTGTCTACAACTGTTCGCAGGCCCATTTTTAACAACTCGAGAGTTGAACCGTTAACGGGTTTGAATCTTTCATATAAGCCCCCTCTTTAGCGCTTGAGTCGTAAAGATATCGACAGACGCGCCGATACTTCAAAAGGACTCTCGGTCACTGCACACTGTTTTGGCGATGAGCAAGGAACACAACACATGTCTATTCGTCAGAACGCACTCAAAGCATCAGACGTGACCCTTTGCGGTATGGTGCTCCTGGCTGGGGTGGCCATTACGTTCTTGGTGCTGATACTGTTCTTAGGATCAGAGCAGCGTACAGTTAGCGTCGCTTTTCAACTTGAAATCGACGAAAGATTCAGTCGACTGCAGCGACGCTTTAATACTCAGGAATTGAAACTGGACGTGGTGAGGCGCTTCTTTGTCAACGCCGACGATGTCACTGAAAAGGAATTTATTGGGTTCGTTACGCCTCTCGTTGGAGAGGACGAAGCCTATAGCTGGGTACCCCGGATTCTCGAGAAGGATCTCCAAGCGTTTCGCGCTAAAGCGCTTCTCAACGGCACCAGTGACTTTTCATATCATGAAATCAATCCCGTCACCGGCGAAAGAGTCCCCCTCACCCGTCGGCCGGAACACTGGATATTGCTCTATTTATTGAAGCGCGATGACGTAACGATCATACCTGGCATGGACGTCATGAGTCGTCCGGGGCGCCAGGCCTTGATGAGCAAGGCACGAGAAACACGTCAAATAGTGGTGTCGGAACCGTTGAAAATGACCAATGGACAGGCGGGAATTTTCTTTGTCGCACCTGTATTCCAGGAGTCCTCTGAGGTTCCATTGAACGATGATGATTTGCAGGGTTTCGTGGTCTCCACCGTACGCCTGGCTTCTTTGATGGAACAAGGGATTCCGTTGCCAAGTCTGCAACGACTGAACGTGACGCTTTCATTAATCGACCCGCAGCATCAAGGGGAAATCATCTATCAGAGTGAGGTCACCGCTGCCCCTTCAGCGCTTTATGCGCAGCGACTGCTGAAAGTTGCCGACCAAAATTACTTAGTCCAGTTCAGACCCAGCTCAACCTTTCTAGTCGCCAACAGCTACACACTGTCTATCAGCCTGTTTTTTGTGTTCGGAATGGGGTTGACGCTGCTATTGACCTTGATGGTGTACTTACTGATTACGCAGCGCGCCCGTGCGCTCTCGCTGGTTGATGAGCGCACGCGCGACTTGCATTTATTGAACATTACCGATCACCTGACCGGTGTCTACAACCGCCGACACTTCGAAGAGTTGATGGAGCGCCTGCTCGTCGAGGCTATCGCGCAACACCGTCCTCTGTCGCTGATCACGTTTGACGTCGATCACTTCAAACAAATTAACGACCGCTGGGGCCATCAGTGTGGTGATAACGTTCTGAAGTCGTTATGCACACAAATATGTTCAGCTACGCGCAAAACCGATCTGCTGTGCAGAACCGGCGGAGAAGAATTTGCTCTGATTTGCCCGGATACTGAGCTGAACGATACAAGGCTGCTCGCAGAAAAGCTTCGCACCCTGATAAGTACCGTGCCATTTGAAGATATTGGACAGGTGACTTGTAGCTTCGGTGTTGCAACATGGATTCCATTAGAATCGTTTGACTCCTTCATTCGGCGGGCCGATACCGCGATGTACAGTGCTAAATCAAATGGTAGAGATCAAGTCCAACTTGCAGATATGAATTAGATGGGCTACCCGGATGTCACTGCGCAAAAGCCGAAACTCAGCAGAAAAGGAACGGTGTTGTTTGGTCATCTGACACCTCGATCTGGCGAGCATTTTCGCCTAAATGGGTGTCCGGTTTCATTAGACCACTACCGTCGACGGGTGGCCTGGGTTTCTACAACTACATACAACATCCTCTTGCATACGCGTTTGTATTGGCCATGAACGGCAAGCCCGACACAGCCGAAGAAGAGTTTCAACGCTATTCACAGCGTCCTTCAGAGGCGGCTCGAAAAAAACTCCGCAAGCTATTCATTGATGCAGGCGGTCACCTTGGCTAAGCGAGTACAACTTTTTCAACAGCATCAGCGGACATTCGTCTTCAGCATCTCGACGCCAGAATTAAAATGTTTGCCCGAGCCAAGTGCGACTTCCTCAGGAGTCATAAACCTATACCGCGTGACGCGACCCCTTCGACTATCTACACTGCCGCAGACATCAAAACCTTTGGCGCGACCGGGGCAGCACGCATGGACCTTCAACATCGCAACAACGTAAAAGTAATGGGCGATGGTCCTTCAACGCTGATCTTTTCCCATGGTTTCGGCTGCGATCAGTCCATGTGGCGTTATCTCGCCGAAGGTTTCACCGATCGCTTTACAGTTGTCCTGTATGACCTCGTCGGAGCGGGTGAGTCGGACCTCGAAGCCTATGATCGGGAAAAGTACAACTCACTGGCCGGGTACGCCCGGGACCTGAATGAAATCATCGACCATTACGCCCGTGGGCCGGTGATCGTTGTCGGCCATTCCGTCAGCAGCATGATCGGTACCCTGGCTGACCGCCAAGCGCCCGGAAGCATTGCTGCCCATATAATGATCGGCCCTTCACCCTGCTATATCGACACCGACGACTATGTCGGTGGTTTCAAGCTGGAGGACATCCACTCGCTGCTCGACATACTCGACAGCAACTACCTTGGCTGGTCCAGCACCATGGCCCCGGTGATCATGGGCACACCAGGGCAACCGGCACTGAGCGAAGAGCTGACGAACAGCTTTTGCCGCACCGAGCCCGATATCGCCAAGCAATTTGCACGAGTGACGTTCATGTCCGACAACCGCCAGGACATCGTCGGGCTGGCGACACCCACGCTGATCCTGCAATCCACCGACGACCTGATCGCCCCCTCGCCGTGGGTGACTACCTGCACGCTGTGCTGCCCAACAGTACGCTCTGCCTGGTGGCCAACGTCGGCCATTGCCCACACATGAGCGCGCCCAGTGCATGCTCCGAAGCTATGGAGAACTTCCTGTCACCCTGGATAGGCGAACATGGCAACTGACCAGCCGTTGCTACCCGATAATCAGATGCTGTTCGATGAAGCCCCCTGCGGCTTGGTGGTAACGAAGGAAGACGGCACGATTCTTCGCAGCAACCAGACGTTTAGCCATTCGATCGGCCTGGACGCCCAGGCACTCATCGGGCGGCGTTTTCAGGACCTGCTGACCATGGGCGGGCGCATCTTCCATCAAACGCATTGGTCGCCGCTGATGCAGATGCAAGGATCCGTCGCCGAAGTAAAACTCGATCTGGTTCACCATGACAAACACATCGTGACCATGTTGCTCAACGGCGTCCGACGCGAGCACGCCAGCGGTGCGTTTTATGAGCTGGCGCTCTTTGGCACCAAAGATCGCGACAAGTACGAGCGCGAGTTGCTCAACGCACGAAAAGT
The DNA here is from genome assembly GCF_058793055.1 of Pseudomonas sp. MPR-R2A5. Classification (NCBI taxonomy): domain Bacteria; kingdom Pseudomonadati; phylum Pseudomonadota; class Gammaproteobacteria; order Pseudomonadales; family Pseudomonadaceae; genus Pseudomonas; species Pseudomonas sp. MPR-R2A5. The sequence goes on along the minus strand of NZ_JBXAFK010000029.1, from coordinate 65,517 downwards.
CGCCGAAGACCTGCTGCGCGAAAAAACCGCCGCCGAATCGGCCCTCAGGCAGGCCCAAGCCGAGCTTAAAAGCGCCTATGAAGAGGCACAGCTTCGCGCCTCGTTCGCCGAACAAATGGTAGCCATCGTCAGTCACGATCTGAAAAATCCGCTGACGGCTATCAAAATGGCCTCTGGCATCCTTGCCCGAGAAGAACGCACCACTCGAGAAAGCAAAATGCTGGGCCACATCAGCCAGTCGGTAAACCGTGCCGAACGCATGATTGCCGACCTGCTGGACCTGGCATTGGCCAGGGTTGGGCAAGGCATCACGCTTAGCCCTTCAACCGTGGATTTGCACGCCTTCGTTGGCGCCAGCGTAGATGAATTGCGTATGACATTCCCCGAAGCCACGTTGGTGCATCAGACTGTGGGGACAGGCAACGCCTGGCTGGATGCGGACCGGGTGCAGCAAATCATTGGCAATCTGGTGGCTAACAGCGTGGCTTATGGTGATTTACAACAGCCGATCACGATCACTTCACGCGTTGAACAGGATCACGCCGTTGTATCGGTAAAAAACCAGGGGCCGGTTATTCCCGACTCGCTGATGGGCGTTTTGTTTGAGCCAATGATTCGGGGAGGAAATACCGGCACCGATTCGCGCAGCGTGGGGCTTGGACTCTTTATCGTTCGAGAGATCGTCAGGGCGCATAACGGTGTCGTATCGGTGAATTCAACGCCAGAGAGTGGCACTACCTTTACCGCGAAATTTCCGATGGTTTGATACAGCTCATCCGCCTCAATTTCTTCCCGTATCGCCGTTACCTTTAACGGGTGGTTTTCTGCACGTAGCGACGGGCAGAAAACGGCCAAGAGCTGACTGTCGGAACCGGCTGAAATAGCCCCAGAGCGGTCATCTCCGCGTTCCAGTATTATCATGCCGATCTTCGGACTGTTTATTGGTAGGTTGATCCATGGCCAGAAGCGTTAGGCTTCAAAAAAAACTGCATACACGGCATCTGATGGAGACAGCTGAAGAGGTGGTACTTGATGACAGCCTTGTTGGAAAGCTATGGACGCTCAATCAAGGTGACAGATTTGAGTTGAATTCAGCTTCTCTCAGTTCTGCAGCCGTTCAAAAGTACCGCTTGGAATACGTGATAACGAGAGGCCCTGTTCCTGGGCACTGGCTGTACACAAAATTTGACCCCGAGGAACTTGTATTATTTTTTACGGCAAAAGACTTTGACGGCATTTGCCATGGCTGGACTCTGTTTGACGAGTGACAACCTCAGCTTTAGCTCTCTGAGAGGCTGCTCTGGGTCGAGAGCGGTCGGTCGTGAGAGGCAGCATTCGGCCAAGAGCCGCCAGTCGACTTCCCTTAAATAAGCGCTAAGTAGGGTAAATTTCGCGATGAAAAGCTGGATAGCTAATACGAAAATTAATGCGCTGTTAGGGGCTAGCTCTCCAAAACCTGATGGCGTGAAGGTTAGGCGGATCCTTATAGAATACTGCGACAGGTATCAAAAGATTTACCCTTTTGAAATCTTGGAACAACCACTCGAATTTCTCAAAAGTGGTGTAAATTCAGATAGTAAACATGGCGAGATGCGAGCACTGCTTATGGTTGCCGCTGAAGAGTACTGCATCAGTTTAAACGAGATAGCCGATGCACTTCTTGACCTGATAGACATTCCTGTCCTTACTACGGACCAAGCGAAGAAGATTATCAATCACGTTTTCGAAGCTTATTCTTGCAATGAAAGCCCCGAAGATTTCATTCAAAGAGAAGATGCCTATTTGTGCAAAAATCTATTTGAGATTACCTCCAGCTAGCAAGTGCCTGGAACCTCTAGCCTTGCTCACAATGACGGCCCGATTGGCGTGACTAGATACTCGTCTCGGGACATTTTTGGGGCTTTGATGACTGGCCGCTTATGGCCGATCTCTGCCTGTCGCAAGGGCCGTAATAGAGAGCGGGTGCCCAGACATTCAAACCATACGAGTAGATAATCGACTGCTACTTCAGCCATTTTCAGTGCGTATGAACAACGAATCTTCCCAACGCGAATCTACCGGCAGTGCAGCATATAACCTTGCGCAGGCCCACGGTGCCCGGCCCATGTCCGTTGATGGTTATCATCAAACGGTAGAACTGTGCGGTCGCGTCGCCTGCGGCTGGCTGTTCCGCTACAGGATCATTTGCAGCCTGGACATCCCAGCGCATGACCAAGAGTCATTCGCTGGCGCTGTAGGTTGCTTGGTTGCTGACGACGGAGAGATATGTGATCTCTCAGGTCCGATGTTCATGGACATGCTTCATATGCTGGCATAGCTCGCGGAACCACCTTGACCGAACTCTGACGTTCACTATGTATGGGTGGGAGTCGACCCAGAGCTGCCGGTGGCGACAGGCAGTCATCGGCCGATTCTGTTGAAAAAGTCGGCTTTTTCAGAACACAGCAGGATGGGCCCGTGAAAGCGCCTCTTCAGCACGTTTCTACGTGAAATCTCAGCCTGAAAGCTCTGCGGACATTCAAGATTTCAAACTCCGACGCGTACTTTGATGCCTCAAAAACTGCCGCCGACTTTTTCAACAGAATCGGCCAAAAGCAGTCACTCCGAATGCCTACGAAGTCAGGGGCGATTCAGGTGCCGCCGAAACATAAAAACTGTATGCCCGATAGTCACATCCCCCATGGAACCTTCCCAAAAAATGATGTCAATTTGATAGCTCGTTACAACAACAAGATCATCTTGGATCAGTCAGCGTCAGGCTATTTCCTGACACCTTATGGAGAGAGTGATGAGAGCTATCATTGCGATGTTATTGATGTTGAGTACCTACGCCCATGCTGGTTGCGGCAACATCAATGACAGCGATCAACGCGCTTATTGCGAAGCCAGAACCAATGGCCAAAGCTGC
>NZ_JBXAFK010000029.1:0-62509 GCF_058793055.1 Pseudomonas sp. MPR-R2A5 | reverse complement strand
GGCAATATTCGCGACAACGACCTTCGGGCCAGTTGCTCGGCGGAAATGAACGGTCAAAGCTGCGGCAACATCCGTGACAGCGATCTACGCGCTTATTGCGAGGCCAAAACCAATGGCCAAAGCTGCGGCAATATTCGCGACAACGACCTTCGGGCCAGTTGCTCGGCGGAAATGAACGGTCAAAGCTGCGGCAACATCCGTGATAGCGATCAACGCGCTTATTGCGAGGCCAAAACCAATGGCCAAAGCTGCGGCAACATTAAAGACAGCAACTTGCGTAACGAGTGTGATGCCATAAAGCGTTGATCTCCGAGTCACGCGGGACCAGCCGCTCTTCATCGACGCTGGACCCGCGCACTTGAACTCGTTAGTTGTTAAAGCGCCTGACGATTTCTTATCCTCGTGGCCACCTCTGCCCAATCGATACCGAAGTTCAGATGTACCTCACCACCTGTACGCCTTGGGTCCAGGTTGTGTGAAAACGGGCTGGATGCCTCCTGCCACTTCCTTTTCCCTGTCGTGACTTCGAAGCCTAGATTAGGCACCTCGCGATCAAGTGCCTATCGTCAATGCCTTTGGCCGAAAGCGTTTCCGGAGGATAAAAATTGGGGTCACACCACTGAGCCCGAGCCAAGATGGACGATTCGCTGCTGATCGTGGTCGTCCAGCCACAACCCTGCCCAGGATCCATCGCCCCCCGTCCTGAGGAATATTGAGAGCCGCTCGTTTACTCTGGGATCTTCGCAGGCCGTCCATCGAGCAGTATCGGCGGAGTCCGGAACGTGAAAGGCGGTGATAGCGCTGTTGTTGTATTCAGGTTCGGGATGCAAGTTCATGTCTTTCCTAATCATTGTCTTTAACGAGCATCGTAAATGAAGCAGGATTGGCTCACGTTTCGTAAGCAATGACGTAGCGGTTACCGCAGCGCTTGATATGAGCAAAGCCAAGCGAGCCCAAGTGCATGCCAGCAACCATCAAGTTGTCTGAACTGGCAACATCCAGCACTCTCGTTCGCGTGGCCGCCGATAGCAGCGGGTCCTGGTCGAATGCAATCGTGACATCGGGGCGGGCAATCTGAATCTGAGGAAAGTGAACGATATCGCCCCACACCAGCAGGTTGCCCACCCCGGACTCGAAGCAGTATCCGCAGTGCCCGACGGTATGCCCAGGCAACGGCATCGCGCTGATGCCTGGCAATACGTCATTGACGGTGAACGGGCGCAGGTTTTTCCGGTACCGCTCGAACACCCTTCGTGCAAACAGGAAGTTTCCACGGGCGCGTTCACTGGCCTGGCCAAGATGGCCATCGTCCTCCCAGAACATTAGCTCTCGCTCGTGCACAACCAACTCAGCATTGACGAACGCCATCTCTCCCACTGCGTTCAACAAGCCACCGATGTGGTCGGGGTGCGCGTGGGTCAGCAGAATCGTGTCTATTTCGCCGGGCTTCACGCCAGCCACTGCAAGATTGGCCAGTAACTCGCCGCCCCATTGTTTGAAGCCTCCGGCCCCGGCGTCGATCAGAATCGTACGACCACGCCCACGCACCAGATAACAATTGATATGGATTGAGGCTGGATTGCTGATCCCGGCGGCTAACTGAAGCCGGGCCGCTTCCGTTGGTGTGATGTTGGCTAGAAAATCCAGGCTAGCACCCAGGTAGCCGTCGCTGATGGCTGTGATTGAATAATCGCCAATTTGCTGGCTGGGGAGTCTCCCACGAGGTAGGTCCACGTGACTCATGGCTGTAACTGCGCAGTCATTGCACGATAGACATTCAGTCCCGGCAGATCGATGGCCCTGGCCTGAGCGCAATCCAGTTTGGCCAGCCAGCGGTGTGCAGGGGTACCGTCCAAAGCAACGGCGTGTAGCGCTATAGGTGTAAGGCCTGACTCAATCAATACTTGAGGACCTTGTTCACTGACCAACAGGAATTCGTCCGCGCCCACGGCAACTGCCCGGTCCAGGCCGGCGTAGAGGTTGCGTCTCCAATCAGTGATGTGCGACTGCCAACGGGAAAAGTTGCCGCCCCCTTTTTGGCGGTACTCATCGCTCTGCAATACGGCCAGCGTGTCGACTGAATGCAGGGCCAAGTAGGCCGGACAATCGCCGCTCAAGGCTTTGAATCGCTGTGAGGAGCTAAAACCACTCACCGAGATCAACGCGGGCAGTTTTTCCAGGCTGTAAAACGCATTCCACTCGGCTTCGCTGGCGGGATCGGCGTAGTTGCATTCGACTGTGTAAATCATCATGGCACTTCACTTATTGATGTTTCATCATGCTAGCGGCACACCAAGCAGCCATAAAACGACTTTTCGGCACCCATCAGTGACTAAACATCAAGGTCGGTGCTTTGACTTGAACCAGGAAAGCCCATGCGTCGAAAGCTCCCGAGTAACGCTGCCTTGATAGCCTTTGAAACAGCAGCCCGCCATGGCAGTTTTGCCCGTGCCGCAAACGAGTTGGCCCTGACCGAAGGCGCCGTCAGTCGGCAGATAGGCCGCCTGGAAGCCTTTCTCGGCGTCACCCTATTCGAGCGCGTTGGCAACCGCGTACGGCTCTTACCTAATGGTGAGCGCTACGCTGCCCAAGTGCGCGAACTCCTCGACCGACTCGACAGGGACAGCCAGTACCTGATGGGACAGCCCAGCGACGGCGCAAGCCTTGATATCGCCGTCAGCCCAACGTTTGCCCTGCGCTGGCTAATTCCCAGGCTGTCTGGCTTTTGCGCGCAACACCCGAATATCTGCGTGCACCTGTCGGAACGCATGGAGCCATTCGTACTTGCCGGGAGTGGCTTTGATGCCGCCATCCATTTTGAGCATCCGGCCTGGACAGGCATGCACACGCACCACCTGTTGAACGAAGTATTAATTCCGGTTTGTCACCCTGCTCTCCTGAATCCCGGTGAGCAGGCAACGGCTCTGGATTCACTGCCGCGATTACACCGACGACAGAACCCGGATGCGTGGCAGCGCTATGCCCAGGAAACCGGGATTGTCCTGAGCAACCCAGCGATGGGCGCGCGCTACGATTTGCACGCGATGTTGATCGAGGCTGCACTGGCGGGGCTCGGCGTGGCACTCGTACCGCACCTGTACGTGGAAGCAGAGTTGGCGCAAGGCCGGCTGGTTGCGCCATGGCCCCAGGAGAAGAACATCGCCAAGACGTTCTGCCTCGTGTTACCCGCCCCCCTTGAGCTAAGCCGCGCTCCCATCCAGGCCTTTGCGCATTGGCTGTTGGAGCAAGCGCAGGTGAAATAGAGGCATACACATATCGAGTCCTTGTCTGGCGACTGCGCTTGCTTGCCGATCCGGTCGCCAAGGTGACGATTACCAATCGATAACTTTCGCAAGCAAGCGCAAGGCCTTACCAGTTGTAGCTCAACGACCCGGTCACATTTCGGCGATACCCGTATTTGCAGCTGTCGCCGGTGTAGCCACACTGAGAAACATAGGTTTCGTCGGTCAGGTTGGACGCATTGAGTGCGAGCTTCGCCCCTGCATAGGATGAAGACAGCTTGCCCAGATCGTAGCTTAGGCTGGCGTCAAACAGCGTGTAGTGAGGAATGCCTTCGCTGTTTTGCGAGTCGATATAGCTGGGGCCGACATAGCGTACCCCTCCTCCTATCGCCAAGCCCGATAGCGCACCACTCTGAACGGTGTATTGCGACCACAGCGAGGCCAGTTGTTCAGGGGTATTGCCAGGTTGATTGCCTTTTTCATCGGCCGTATTGCTGCGGGTAATTTCAAGGTGTGAATAGCTGTAGTTGGCCATCAACTCCAGAGCATCGGACAACTGCGCCTTGCTTTCCAGTTCGATACCGCGCGACTGGATTTCTCCGGTCGCCACCGAGAAACGATTGTTGGCGGGATCGGCAGTCAGCACGTTTTGCCGCGTCAGGTCGAACAGCGAGACGGTCACATAGCTGTCACTCCCCTTGGGCTGGAATTTGATCCCGACTTCGTACTGGCGACCGGTTTCGGGTTCGAAGGCACTGCCGTCACGCGCCACCGCCGTGATGTTAGGGAAAAACGACTCGGAATAGCTCGCATAGGGCGCCACGCCGTTGTCTGCCAGGTACATCACCCCGGTCCGCCACGTGAAGGCGTGATCGCGCTGCTTGAGGTCTGCCGCCGTATCGGTGGCGTAATGGATCGTTTTCGAGCGTGCCCAGTCTTGGCGACCACCGAGATTGAAGACCCAGTGGTCGTCAAATTTGAGCTGCTCCGAGAGATACACACCCACCTGGTCAAGCTGGCGACGCTGGTTGATGTCGTAGAAGGCGTCCAGGTCGCTGTAGTCCTGGTGATAGACCGGCGCATAGATATCCAGTGGATCAACCACGTTGCCGCCCCCCAACTGGTTGGTGCTGGCGTGCTGCAAATCGATCCCGACCAAGGTTGTATGTTCGAAACGGCCGACGTTCCACTGGGCTTGGAAGTGGTTATCGAGCAGCGCATTCTTCACCTCTTCGTGGCCCAGATAACCGAAGCGGCCCACTGTGCGCTGGTCGTCATCCAGGCCATATTGGTAAATCGTGCGCTGTTCCTGATAGGAACGGCTGTAACGGGCGTTTTGGCGGAATGTCCAGATATCATTGAGGTGATGCTCAAACTGATACCCCAGTGACCACTGTTCTACGTCATATTTGTCGAAGTCAGGGTCGCCGACAAAACGATCCGTGGCGATCCGTCCGTAACGCGAGCTGTCGAGGGTGCCTACCCGTGGCAAGGCGTAGTAGCCCAGCACATTGCGGTCTTTTTGAAATGACGCCAGAACCGTCAGCGAGGTGTCTTCCGAGGGCCGCCAACTGATTGCCGGGGCGATGAATTGACGGTCATCACGGGCGTAGTCGATTTGCGTACCGCTCTCTCGCCACAGCCCGGTGAGGCGATAACTCAAGACGCCATCATCGCTAAGCGGCCCGCCGAAGTCCGCCGCCAATTGCTTGCGATCAAAACTGCCTGCCTGCACCACCAGTTCATGGAGCGGCTCATCGGTGGGGCGCTTGCTGATCACGTTGACCATGCCGCCCGGTGAGCTCTGACCGTAGAGCACCGACGATGGCCCGCGCAGGACTTCCACTCGCTCCAGTCCATAGACTTCACCCACGGCACGGCTCTGGTTGGCAAAGCTGTACTGGCGCAGGCCATCACGATAGATCCCACCGCCCGTTGTCGCGTCAAAGCCACGAATACTGATCGTGTCGCGCCGGGTATCGACGCCGTTGGCTTCACCATTGACCCCCGCCGTATAGCGCAGCACCTGCCCGATGCTTTGTGGCTGCTGAGCATCGATCTGCTTACGGGTGACCACACTGATCGATTGAGGCGTTTCCATGATCGACGTATCGGTCTTGTTGGCACTCATGGTTCGGCTGGCGACCAGGCCATCGTTGCGGCCCAGCGAGGTGTCGTACGCAGTGCCACTGATTGCGGTCGGCGCCAACTCCAGCACGTCGCTGCTGCTCGGTACCAGCAGCAGGCTACCGTCATCCTGGCGCTGATAGGTCAGCCCCGAGCCGAGCAAGAGCTGCGTCAAGCCGGCCTCAGTACTGAAATCGCCTTGCAGCCCCTGGGTATTCTTGCCAGCCGTCAGCGTTGAGCTGCCCGCCATGGTGATCCCCGCCTGCGCGCCAAACCGTGACAGCGCGGCATCCAGGGGGCCTGCGTCGATGCTGTAATGCTGCGAACTACCGGCGGCAAAGACAGGAAGGCTGCAAAGCGGTTGCACGCTGAGCAACAACAGTCCAAGCGTACGGGCACGCAGGGCGCGGGAAGGTGAAGTCATACGGGGCTCCTAAGGGGTTAAGACCCACCTCTGGCGGGTGGGTGATCCCTATAGGCCAAGCGAGTTTGAAAAAACTATCGCGCAGCGGAAAAAATAATTCAGGCGGGTACGATCGAAACCCAATACCGGGTCATGCGCTCGATACGCACCGGCAGCGTGCGAGCGACCAGCGTCAATGCTGCATCGGTGTCATCCAGCGAAAAACTGCCGGTGAGGCGTAACCCTGACACCTGCTCATGGCAACGTAAAACACCGGGACGGTAACGCGAGAGTTCCGCCACCAGGGCATCCAGGCGCAGGCGATCCGCCGGCAGCACTCCGCGCAACCAAGCCTGGGAGACCAGGAGATCGGCGCGGTTTGGCACGCCAATCCCGAAGCGGTCCACGCGTGCCTGCCATCCAGCCTCGAACGAGGATGGCGCTTGTTGGCCTCGTGAGTGCACCTGCACCTGGCCTTCCAGTACCGTCACCTGTGTGCCCTGCCGATCATGGCGCACCTGCAAATACGCGTCGCGACTCTGCAGGATCGCGTCCGGTGTGATCAGTTGCAGCGAGCGCGACTCTGCCCGAACACGCAAGGCCAACTCACCCTCGATCATCTGGATGCGCCGCACTTGGTCAGTAAAATCCAGGTTCACGGCGCTGGCCGTGTTCAGCCACAGCGAGCTGCCATCAACCAGGGCCCACTGGTGACGCTCGCCCGTTCCTGTGCGGTAGTTCGCCAGTGCAGCGCGCACCGGCGTGGAGCCCGCGCCTTGCCAGGCAACCCCGCCAACCGCCCCCAGGATCAACAGGCGCTTGAGTACCTGCCGACGTTTCTGCATGTCCGGCCCGGCCGATTCCAGTGCCCTGCGCGCGGTGGCATCGCGCAAAAGATTTGCGCCAGGCTGCTGCAATAACGGCAAGCTGGCGACACGTTGCCAGGCATGTTCATGCTCATCGCTCGCCTCGCGCCAACACCGCAATGCCTCCAGATCAGGCGCATTCATCAACCCGGACTGCATCCTGACAAGCCAATCAATGGCGGTATCGCGCACCTGCGGACTAATGTCGGACCTCATTCGAAACGGCTCGCATAGCAAACACTGAAGGCTTTACCCATGGCCCTTTGCACTTGGGCCACGGTCAGCCCCAACTGCGCAGCGATCTGTGGATACGTCAGGCCGTCGAGCTGAGACATAAAGAAAACCTGTCGTACGCGCGCAGGTAGGCCAATCAGCAACGAGTCGAGTTGCAACAAGGTTTCGATCACCAGATAGCGGGCCTCGGGTGACGATTCCACCCCTTCGGGTCGAGCAGCCAACGCTTCAAGATAAGCCCGCTCAATCTCCTGGCGGCGCCAGCGATTGATCAGCAGTCCATTGGCAATTGCTGCGAGAAACGCCATGGGCTGGCGCAACTCGCGCACCTGCTGAGGCGCGCGCAGCACGCGGATGAACGTGTCGTGGGCCAGGTCCTCGGCATCGGCACTCTGCCCCAATCGCCGGTTCAGCCAGCCCTGCAGCCAGCCGTGATGATTCTCGTACAACTGTTCGACGGACGATATTGGGCTGGCATCCTGCATGTGAGGCTCGCGAGGCGTGAATGATAACGCTTCTCATCTTATTGGTCCGGCGGAGGGTTGTACAGCGTTTACACATGTTTCGCGGTGGAATTCTCCGCCAATCAAACTACGACCCGGTGACCTTGCGGTGCGTGTGGGCAGGAAATTCCGTGTCGTTTCGCTGACTCCCCAGCCTCAACGCCACCGCGGGCGGCTCGAAACCGTCCAGTTCGAATTGATCAACCGGGGCCCCGCCTCAGTTGTCCGAATTTGATTATATCTTGGCAGCATACTCAATATCGGCAAGCCCCAGCAGTCCCTACCATCCTCATCAAGGCCATTGCCGACGGCGAGACTCAACCGATCATGCGGCGCTGGCTGGACGGGAAACGCGGATATCCGCACCCGTTTCAGTTCAAACAACCAGGGTGAGATGAAATGAAGCAACTTCTTATTTGGGCGCTTTTCGGCACTATCGTGTCGACTCCACTGGCCGCGCAGGCATCGGATGGGGCAGATGCGCTGGTGCGCTGGCATGAGCAATTCAAGCAAGAGCAAAAAAAGCTCACTGAGCGCCAGGAGTGATCATGGCTCCGGTAGTTCTCAGCCATCCGGCTTGATCTATGTGCCGGGAGCTGTCGTTCAGGCGGCAACTATATGATGGCCGGCACCGCGCACGTCTGGGAGTCCGCTTCTATACACTTGAGCAAGTACGGCTAGGCGCAGGCATGTGGGTATAGTCGATCCTATCGTCCAGCGCACATCCCGGAGTTTCCAACCCGTGTCTGACTTGCCAGGCAACGCCGCCTACACAAAACGCTTCGACGCCGTACTCGCCTATATCGACGCGAATCTTGAAGGCGACTTGTCGGTGAAGACGCTGAGCCAAGTGGCGTATTTTTCGGCGTTTCACTTCCATCGGCAGTTCACCGCGTTTGTGGGCATGCCTGTTGCGCGCTATGTGCAGCTGATGCGTCTACGACGCGCGGCGCATGACTTGTCTTCCCGCGCTGACTATTCGGTGCTGGAGGCCGCATCGGGGGCGGGCTTTGAAAGCCCAGAAGCCTTTTCCAGGGCGTTCAGGCGAGCGTTCGGCATGGCGCCGAGCGCATTCAGAAAGCGGCCGAATTGGCAGGTCTGGCGTGGGGTGTTCAGCGTCCCTCATTTTTCCAGGAGCATCATCATGCAGGTACGAATAGTTGAGTTTCATTCCGTCAGGGTTGCTGCATTAGAGCACCTCGGCGACCCAGAGCGCGTGGATGAAAGCGTGCAGTCATTCATCGCCTGGCGCATGCAGAGCGGGCAATCGCCGGTAGCTTCCAGTCGCAGCTTCGGTATTCCTTTCGGCAATCCTGATACCACCCCGGCCGATGAGTTCCGGTTTGCCATTTGCGGCGAGATCCACGCGCCGCTGGCAGCAAATGCGTTCGGCGTCACTGAACGCGTCATCCCGGGTGGGCGCTGTGTGGTGGTGCGTCATGTGGGTTCGCCGGATCACATCGCAGAGTCGATCTATCCGATCTATCGTGACTGGCTCCCTGGCAGCGGCGAAGAGCTTCGAGACCAGCCATTGTTTTTCGAGTACCTGAGCATCTTCCCCGAAACACCGCAGGATCAATGGCAGACCGATATTTATGTGCCATTGCAATAGTGGCGCTTTACCGCCGGTAGAGTGAAGAATGCCCATCCAAGGCCGCGATGGCGGTGTTATTGGCGCACCGCTATGATGTGGCCTTTCGCTAAACGCCTCAGGAAAGACCATGCCCGCCCTCACCTTCCGCAACGCCCTGCCCGCCGACGCCGCCCGTTGCTTTGATATCGAAATCAGCGCCTATGAGGGCGACGAAGCCGCGACGCTGGAGAAAATCGCCACGCGTATTGCGCAATACCCGCAAGGTTTTTTGATCCTGGAGGCCGCTGGCGAGGTGGTGGGTTTTATCAATTGTGGATGTGCCCATCAGGTGGTGATGTCGGACGAGGCGTTCAAGGAGCTGGTGGGCCATTCGCCCGAGGCGCCGAATGTGGTGATCATGTCGGTGGTGGTCGACCCGGCGCATCAGGGCAAGGGCTATTCCACGCTGCTGATGACCGAATTTGTGCAACGTATGCGGGCCATGGGCAAGCAGACCATTCACCTGATGTGCAAAGAGCGCCATGTGCCGTTGTACACGCGCATGGGCTACCGCTATGTGCAGCCTTCGCCCTCGGATCACGGCGGGATGGCGTGGCATGAGATGGTGATGGCTTTTTAATGGAGCCCCGTGAAACCAATCCCGTTTGCAGCATCCAGCCAGGCACCACGAATTGACTCGGAATGCCTTGATGTCCAGGACTCGGATTAGCAGCCGGGTGTTTCTGTCTAAAGCGCTGTGATCGTCAGGGCTTTACCGAACAACCGGTTCTCATGGGTTTCGCCCTGGAAGGTATACGTCGGCGAACCGAGCAGCTCGTACCCGCGCCGAGGGTAGAACCCCAGCGCCCGCTCATTACCCACCCACACCGTCGCCCACACTAACGTCGCGCCCCCCAGCCGCGCACGTTCTTCCGCCGCTTGCAGCAGTTGATAGCCGATGCCCCGGCCGGTAAAGCGTTCCTGGATGTACAGGCGTTGCAGTTCGGCCACGTCGGGCCCTGGAATCAGCGGGTGGCCGGCGCGTAACTTGAGTTGGGCAAAGCCGACGAGGTGACCGCCGGATTCAGCCACCACCAGCGCAATCCCCGGCTCGCTGATCAGCCGTGCGATGGTCTGCGGCGCAAAGGCTTGCAGCGCTTCGGTGGCGATGGAAGTCCGTATACCTTCGGTGGCATAGGTGTCGAGGAAGACCTGCATGCCCAGCACGCCGATACACAGGGCATCCTGGGGAATGGCGTCGCGGATCAGGTAGGTCATTGCGGCATGGGCTCGATACGGGATAGTTTTTTGTAGGCGCGAACACGTTCGCGCCTATTGTGGGGCTCATTCACCTCACTCACCGGCAAGGCTGAGTAGTAAGGTTTTTACGGGTTAGAGATTAACGTCCCCGTACCGGCAGGCGGGTAGATGATTTCCTGGGTATCCAGGTTCCGGATGCTGGAATAGGTGTGGTACTGGGTACTGTAGTTGGGCCCGACCCCCTGGGTGCTTGCACTCAGGCGGTAGGTCACCACATAACGCTGCCCGGCCTTGAACTCCACGTCGTCGGCGCCTTCATTACAGAACGCACCGCCAGTGCCCAGGGCATTCATCGACACGTTGCACCAGCGCAGCGAATGTTTGCCAGGGCTGAGCTTCAGTGCCTGTTCGCCGGTCACGTTGAGGATCGAGTGACGGCCAGCGCCGGGCAAGGGCACACCATCGACTTCGAACGCCAAGGCCAGGCGGTGAAATGGCACGCCCAGTTCACGTTCGCGCCAGGTATCGAAGTACACCAGCGCGGGGTTGGGGGCGCCGTTGGACAGGTCGACGGGGTGGAGTTTTTCCGGGGCCCAGTCGCCCTGGTAGTTTTTGTAGTGGTAGTCGGAGCAGGCGCCGAGCAGTGGCAAGGTCAATACGGCGGCAAGTTTCAGCAGTTTCATCGGGTAACGGTCCTTGTGGGCGATGAGATCCTATCGACAGCACTTTTGTTTTCTTGAATAACCATCGCGCCCGAACACTGACAACCATGGCGGTGCCTCGCCGGGCTGTGTAATCATCGCCTCTCGATCTCTCGAGGGATGGAGCCACCGCCATGTCGCTGAACACCACCACCCACCCGGCGCAAGCACCGCGCTTCTGGCGTGACGAGCGTCTGCCGTTCATCGAAGCGCGGACCATTGCCGACGGGCGCAAGGTCACCTACACCCGCCACTCCCACGAGCATTTTTCCATCGGTGCGATCACCACCGGGCGCAGCTATTACCACTATGGCGCGCAGACCTTCCAGATCAGCGCCGGCACCGTGGTGTTGATGAACCCCGGCGATGTGCACGCGTGCAACCCGATCCATGACCAGCCCTGGTCGTATCACATGCTCTACCTCGACACCCCGTGGCTGACCGACCTGCAATACCAACTGGGGTTCAGTACCGACCAGGGGTATCGCCCGTTCAGTGCGCCGCACACCCGCGACCCGGTGCTGTACAAGGGCCTGATCGAGCTGTACCAGGTGCTGCTGGATGAGCAGGCCGAATTGCTGCACAAACAGAGCGTGCTGGTGAGTTACTTCACGGAAGTGCAACAGCGCCTGAACCCTTCGCCGGCCCCCGTGCGGGAGGTCAACCACAAGCTGGAGCGGGCCGCCGAGTACATCCGCACGCACTGCACCGAGGCCTTGAAACTGGAAGACATCTGCCTGGCCGCCGAGCTGTCGCCGTCTTATCTGATCCGCGCCTTCAAGCAGTATTACGGGTTGACGCCCCATGCCTTCCTGGTGAACCGGCGCATCCAGTTTGCCCGTACCCAATTGCGCAAGGGTGAGTTGATCGCCGATGTGGCCTTGGCTGCCGGCTTTGCCGACCAGGCGCATTTCCAGCGCACCTTCAAACAGCATTTCGCGGCCACGCCCGGGCAGTACCGCGACTTGCTCAAGCCATCAGCAAATAACCCACACTGGCCACCAGCAACGCGGCCATTGAGCGGTTGAACAGGCGCACGCCGTGCGGGTTGCCGAGGTAGCGGCGCAAGAACGTACCGGCATAGGCCCAGCACGCTACCGACAGGTAGCAGATCACCAGGTAGAGCCCGGCAAACAACCACACTTGCCGGGCGTCGCCATCGGCGACAAACAAGCCCATCCCCGCCACGCAGGCCAGCCAGGCTTTCGGGTTGAGCCATTGCATGATCGCGCCATAGAGCATCGACGGCGCGGTGGCCGAGCCGTCGGCGTCCAGCCGGCCATCGTCCACCGCCAGCTTCCACGCCATGTACAACAGGAAGGCCACCCCGCCCCACTGGATCAACTGAGTCAGGATCGGCCAGCGCACCAGGACTTCATGCAGCCCCAGGCCGATCAGCACCAATAGCAACGTAAAACCTGTGGCGGCGCCGAACACGTGTTTCTGGCTGGCGGCAAACCCGAAGCGCGCGCCTGAACTGAGCGCAACCACATTGACCGGGCCCGGGGTGATGGAGGTAGCCAGAGCGAAGGCCGCCATGGAAATGATCAAGCTCATTGCAGTTCCTTTTTGTCATGCCAAGCGAAGATGACTTCACGGTAAAGGGCCAGGCCAACGCGGTATTGAACAAAATGACCCTGGCGCCTCAAATGCGCCCCGGTTGGGCTTCCTTGACGGTAAATAGACCCTGTACCCTGTCGCCGCGCCCCCACTGTGCGCCGACCGATCCCAGCCACGTCAGGATGCCAATGCCAAACCCGATTCCTCGCCGGCGCGATGCCGCCGTCACCCGCGACGCCATTTTGCTGTCTGCGCGCAAGGTGTTCGCCCGCTCGGGCTATGACGCCGCTACCGTGCACGACATCGCCGTCGGCGCGGGCCTGACCACGGCGCTGGTCGACCGCTACTTCAGTTCCAAGGAGCAGTTGTTCGCCGACGTTGTCGCCGACACCCTGGCTCGCCCGCTTATTCCCGCCGACGGCCATCTGCGTGCGGACAACCTCGGGCGCACCCTGGCGACGGCACTGGTGAGCATCAGCGACGACAGCAGCGCGTCGCTGGAAGGTTGGCTGCTCCTGCTGCATTCGGCGTCGAGCCCACGCGCAGCGGCGATTGGCCGCGCGCAGCTGGAAAACAGTCAACAGCCGAGCATGGCCGCGACGCTCAAGGGCGCGCACGCGCAAGAACGCGCGGCGCTGGCGATGGCGCTGGTGGCGGGCTTTCAGGTGATGCACCAGCAACTGGCGTTGTCGGCACTGGTCAAGGCTGACCCGCAGGTGTTGATTGACTTGCTGACACCGCTCTTTCAGCAGTTGGTAGACGCACCCTCGACGTGACGGACGTGCGGCCATTCAACTGGAGTGAGCATGGGGACCGGGCTGCACACTGGCTTACTCGCCGGTCATGCGCGCCAGGCTGTTGCTCAAATGCAGCAGCATCGCTGCGCGTGCCGCGTCAGGGTCCTGGCGGCGGATGGCGTTGAGGATCGCCTCATGTTCCAGGTTGGCCAACTGCCCCAGCTTCATCAAGTCCGCATCGCCGCGCTCCTGGGCATTGATGCGCGCACGCGGAATCACTGAATTGCCCAGGTGCTGGATCACGTCGGTGAAGTAGGTGTTGCCGGTGGCCTGGGCGATCAATTGGTGAAAACGCACATCGGGCTCGACGCTGCTGCTGTCCTGGTTGCCGAGTGAGTCCTGGTAATCGTCGAGGGCCTGGCGCATCTGCTGCAATTGCGCGTCGCTGCGGCGCAAGGCGGCCAGGGCGGCGGCCTGGGTTTCCAGGCCCATGCGCAATTCGAGGATGCCGCGCACGCTGACGGCGGTGTCATGGGTCAGGTGCAGGCCCTGGCGCTCGTCGCGCGCCAGCACAAATGTGCCCACGCCATGCCGGGTTTCCACCAGCCCGGCCGCCTGCAGTTTCGACAATGCCTCGCGCACGACCGTGCGGCTGACGCCGTACTCGCCGACGATGGCGGATTCGGAGGGCAACCTCTCGCCCGGCAGCATTTGGCCAAGGAGGATGCGCTGGGTCAGCGCGGTGACGATGTCATGGGCCAGGCCCTGGGAGCGCTTGCGAGGGGGGTTGTTGAGCATCGGTCATTCCATGCATGGGACTCGGCCAATACTAACACCCTCGATCGCCACCAACTTGTATGACAACAAACAAACTTATCCTTTGCGATGCTGCGTTTTTTTACCGGACCGACTTGCCTGCGGGGAAAGTCCCGCAGCGCATACCTCCCGCAATATCGATGTTATTCGAGGGAAACCGGCTTCCACACAGGGTGCAGACAACTGAAATTTACGTTGCCACATCGAAAATCCAAGTTGTATGATGTCTATCAAGTTGTCAGACCTCTCCGACAACCCCTGAACCCATCCCCGCACAACAATAATCAGTGGGAGTTCTACCTCGTGACCCCTTCCAGCCCTGCGACAGCTGCGCCTGCCCTCGACCCCGTCCTGGCCCGCGCGATCAAGAAAGTGAAGAGCCATGTGCTCCCACTGTTCGTGATCATGTTCATCGTCAACTACATCGATCGCGTCAATATCGGCTTCGTGCGCACCCACATGGAACACGACCTGGGCATCGGCGCGGCCGCCTATGGTTTCGGTGCCGGCTTGTTCTTTATCGGCTATGCCTTGTTCGAAGTCCCCTCCAACCTGCTGCTGCAAAAAGTCGGCGCGCGTATCTGGCTGACCCGCATCATGTTCACCTGGGGCATCACCGCAACCCTGATGGCCTTTATCCAGAACGAAACCCACTTCTACATCCTGCGTTTTCTGCTGGGGGTGGCCGAGGCCGGGTTCTTTCCGGGAGTGATCTACTACTTCACCCGCTGGTTGCCTGGGGTGGAGCGCGGCAAGGCGATTGCGATCTTCCTCAGCGGCTCGGCCCTGGCTTCGCTGATCTCCGGCCCGCTGTCCGGGGTGCTGCTGCAAATCACCGGGCTGGGCCTGCATGGCTGGCAATGGATGTACATCATCGAAGGCATGGCCTCGGTGCTGCTGTGCTTTTTCGTGTGGTTCTGGCTCGACTCCAAGCCCCACGACGCCAAGTGGCTCAGCCGTGAGGAACAGGACGCACTGGTGGGCGAAATCGAGCGCGAACAACGCGAGCGTGACGCCGCCACCACGGTCAAGCCGAGCCTGGGCAAGCTGCTCAAGGACCGCCAGATCATGCTGTTCTGCGCGCTGTATTTCTGCATCCAGCTGACCATCTACGCCGCCACCTTCTGGCTGCCGAGCATCATCAAGAAAATGGGCGACCTGAGTGATATCCAGGTGGGCTTCTACAACTCCATCCCCTGGCTGATCTCGATCATCGCCATGTACTCATTCGCGGCGCTGGCCGGCAAGTACAAGCACCAGCAGGCGTGGGTGGCCACGGCGCTGTTGATTGCAGCGGCGGGCATGTTTTTCTCCACCACCGGCGGACCGATCTTTGCGTTTGTCGCCATCTGTTTTGCGGCGATTGGCTTCAAGTCGGCGTCGTCACTGTTCTGGCCGATCCCCCAGGGTTACCTGGATGCACGCATCGCGGCGGCAGTGATTGCGTTGATCAACTCGATTGGCAACCTTGGCGGGTTTGTCGCGCCCACGACCTTCGGTTTCCTGGAACAGACCACCGGGTCGATCCAGGGCGGTTTATATGGGCTGGCCGGCACCTCGATCCTCGCGGCGATCCTGGTGTTTTTCGCCAAGACCCTGCCAGGCGCCCACACCCCCAGCGTGCCGCACCCCGCCCCCGTCTTGAGCAAATAAGGAAGCGTTTTCATGAACACAGAACATCAGCACCACGCCCGCCACGCTCCGGTCGTCACCCACCTGGACGTGATCCCGGTGGCCGGCCATGACAGCATGCTGCTCAACCTCAGCGGCGCCCATGGGCCGTTTTTCACGCGCAACATCGTGATCCTCAAGGACAGCGCCGGGCATATCGGCGTGGGCGAAGTACCGGGGGGCGAACGCATCCGCGAAACCCTGGAAGACGCGCGCAGCCTGGTGATCGGCAAGCCGATCGGCCAGTACCAGGCTATCCTCAATGCCATGCGCCGCACCTTTGCCGCCCGCGACAGCGGTGGGCGCGGCCTGCAAACCTTTGACCTGCGCATCACCATCCATGCCGTTACCGCCATGGAAGCCGCACTGCTCGACCTGCTCGGCCAGTTCCTCGAAGTGCCGGTAGCGGCGTTGCTGGGCGAAGGCCAGCAACGCGATGCAGTGAAGATGCTCGGCTACCTGTTCTACATCGGCGACCGCCACCAGACCGACCTGGCCTACCGCAGCGAAGCCGACGCGGACGACTGGTTCCGCCTGCGTCACGAACCGGCCATGACCCCGGATGCCATCGTGCGCCTGGCCGAAGCCGCCCAGGCCCAGTACGGCTTCAACGACTTCAAGCTCAAGGGCGGCGTGCTGCGTGGCGCCGAAGAAATCGAAGCGGTCACCGCGCTGGCCGAGCGCTTCCCCGACGCACGCATCACCCTCGACCCAAATGGCGCCTGGTCCCTCAAGGAAGCCATCGCCCTGTGCCGCGACCAGCATCACGTGCTGGCCTATGCCGAAGACCCCTGCGGCGCGGAAAACGGCTACTCGGGGCGCGAAGTCATGGCCGAATTCCGCCGCGCCACCGGCCTGCCGACCGCCACCAATATGATCGCCACCGACTGGCGCGAGATGGGCCACGCGATCCAGCTGCAATCGGTGGACATCCCCCTCGCCGACCCGCACTTCTGGACGATGCAAGGCTCGGTGCGCGTGGCGCAGATGTGCCATGAATGGGGCCTGACCTGGGGCTCGCACTCCAACAATCACTTCGATATTTCCCTGGCGATGTTCACCCAGGTGGCCGCCGCCGCACCGGGCGATATCACCGCGATCGACACCCACTGGATCTGGCAGGACGGCCAACGACTGACCAAGGCACCGCTACAGATTGTCGACGGCCATATCCAGGTGCCCGCCAAGCCGGGCCTGGGGGTGGAGATCGACATGGACGCCGTGGCCCACGCCCACGAGCGCTACAAGGGCATGGGCCTGGGCGCGCGCAATGACAGCGTCGCCATGCAGTTCCTGATTCCCGGCTGGAGCTTCGATAACAAACGCCCCTGCCTGGTGCGCTGAGCCGATGCCCGCGAAAAAGTGACAGCCCGAGTGGCGTCAACCGTTGATCAACGAGAAGTGCGCGCCCACCCCGGCGCGCACGCCCTCGGCCACCGCCAACGCCACGGAACCGGCGGCCAGTGACGCATCGCCACAGGCAAACACGCCGGCCACGGAGGTCTGGCGGGTTTCGTCAGTGTGCAGGTAAGGACCGGTGGGGCCGTCGACGCGCCCGCAGCCCAGTTGTTCGGCCAACGGGCTGAGCCGGGTCCGCGACATTGTGAACACCCCATCCAACTGCACGATTCGGCCGTCAGCCAGTTCCAGGTCGGCACGCTCACCGCTGATGCGCGTCACGGCTGCGCTTTCCACGCTGACACCGCGCCGGTCCAACTGCGCCTGTTGCTCGGCATTCGGCGTGAACACGCCATTGGTGAACAAGGTGGTGCTGCCCCAGTCCGGCAACATCAGGGCATGGTGCATCGCCAGCGGCGAGGTGGCCAACACGCCGATGCGCCCTTGGCCCAGCTCATAGCCATGGCAATAAGGGCAATGGAACACCCGCTTGCCCCAGCGCTCCTGCAAGCCGTCAATGCCGGGCAATTCATCCACCACTCCGGTGGCCAGGATCAGCCGCTTGGCCTGGAACTGCCCATTGCATTGGGTGCGCACGCTGAAACCGCCCTGCTCCGCCCCCGCCTGGACCACGCTGTCCTGCACCCAGGTGACCGTCGGGTACTCCATCAACTGGCTGCGACCTTCGGCGGCGATAATCCCGGGCGCCTGGCCGTCCTGGCCGAGAAAGCCGTGGGAGGTCGCCGCAAACCGATTGCGCCGCAGCCCCGCATCAATCACCAGCACCTTGCGCCGCGCCCGCGCCAGTTGCAGGCCCGCTGACAGGCCGGCGTAGCTGCCGCCCACGATAATGAAGTCGTGCATCATGGAAGTGACCCCGTGTTGGCGCGCGCGGTGGTCCGTGCGCCTTCACGACACACCATAAGTTACGTAAAAATACCGCGTCAAGTGTCTCGCAACTTTTTAGGTTACGAACGATACTCCCGACCGAATCGACTTGAGGGTTTTTGATGAGAAATGACACCCGCCTCTCGCGCATGCTGCATGTGCTGATCCATATGGGCCGCCATGAAGCGCGCGCCACCTCGGAGACCATCGCGCAGATGCTCGGCACCAACCCGGTGGTGGTGCGACGCACGCTGGGGCTGCTCAAGGAAAAGGGCTATGTGCGTTCGGAAAAAGGCCATCAGGGTGGCTGGACCCTGGGCAAGCCCTTGAGTGAAATCACCTTGCTGGATATTCACAACGCGCTGGGCACGCCGTCGATCTTTGCCATCGGCCTATCCACCGATCACCCGCAATGCCTGGTGGAGCAGGCGGTAAACGCGGCGCTGACCGACGCGTTCGACCAGGCCCAGGCCTTGTTGCTGGCGCGCTTGGGCGATGTGACATTGGCGCAACTGGCAGATGACTTTGACGAGCGCTACCGCATCGCCATGGCGCCCTGATCGCGTTATAACCCGCGCTTGCGCAACCACTGCAGGAACCCCTTCTTCGCCGGCACCACCGGCGACTCCTGGGTCATGACCTGCGCAGCATGGATGCGGAAATCCAGCAGTGCTTTCATCGCTTCGCCGATGTCATGCCGCGCATCCAGGCACGGCTTGAGGTATTCCTTTTCGATACGGTACAGGGTGCAGAAGGTCTTGGCGGAGAAGTCCGCCGGGGTGGCCTCGTCGGACAAGATCCCGGCTTCGCCAATCACTTCCCCCGGCCCCATGCGCCCGGCCTCGAACTTGTGCCCGCCCTTGACCAGCATCACTGAGACCACGCCGGATTCCACGATAAACAAATGGTCGCTGACCTCCCCCGCCGGCAGGATCATTTCACCGGCACGGTAGCTGTGCAGGGTCATGTTCTGGCTGAAGGTGTCTTTCTCTTCCTGGCGCAACGTGGAGAAAATCGACGAGCGCTCCAGCAACGCCCGCGCACCGGACACCGCCGGCGGCGCGCTGCTTTCAGTGGCGGATAACAGCCCCACGCCCGCCGCCTGCAAATGCCGGAAGGCCAGGTCATACAGCTGGTTGCGCACCTCGCGCTTGAGCGGCATGGCCGGCACGAACCCGCTGATTTCGTACTCCACGCCCCCACTGGCCGAGGTCTTGAACGCCACGCTCGGCGCGGGCTTGGCCAGCAGCGGCCGGCAACCTTGCATCGCGCGCTCCAGCGCCTCGATCACCGTTTGCGGGCGTGCATGAGGGCTGACTTGCAGGCACACCGACAAGCCGAACATATCCGCCGGGCGCGAAAAGTTGATGATCTTGGCCTTGGCCGCCAGGGAGTTGGGAATCACCGCCATGCTGCCCTGGGAGGTTTGCAGCCGCGTGGCGCGCCAATCGATGTCAGTGACACGGCCTTCGGTGCCGTCGATGGAGATCCAGTCATCCAGCTGGTAGGGCTTGGTGGTATTGAGCACGATCCCGGAAAACACATCACTCAAGGTGCTTTGCAAGGCCAGGCCGACAATGATCGCCACCGCGCCGGAAGTCGCCAGCACGCCCTTGACCGGGAGGTCGAGCACATAGGCCATGGCGGCGATGATCGCGATCAAGAAGATCACCGCGCCCATCAAGTCCTGCAACAACCGCCCGGTATGCCCGACGCGCTGCATCATCAAGGTGCCGAGCAACACCGTGAGGGTCCGCGCGGCGAACAGCCACCAGCCGATCTGCAACGCGGTGGCCGCCAGGTGCAAGGCCGTGTTGTCGGCATAAGGCGCCAACTGCATGGGGTTCATGCCGTCGTTGAACAGCACGGCGCTGAATACCGCGAAGATCACCAGCCGCGCCGCCAGCTTCCAGTTGGCCAGGTTGGCGGAAATCAGGCGCCATACGGCGATGTCGATAAAGATCAGCGCCAGCGCGCATAACATCGGGTGATCAGCGATAAATGAGGGCATCCAGGCGACTCCAGGGTGAATGACGGGAAGATCGCATGAAATGGGGATGCGGGGTATAGCGCAGAACAAAATGTGAGGGCGAGCGCGCTCGCTCCCACATCAGGTTTGGCGTCACCTTTGAGTCAGTGCTACATCCGCCCGAACTTACCCGATTGGAAATCGGCAAACGCCTGGTGAATCTCCTGCTCGGTGTTCATCACAAAGGGACCATGCCCAACGATCGGCTCGTCGATGGGTTCGCCACTGAGCAGCAGCACCTTGGCGTCGTCATTGGCCTCCAGAGTCAGTTGGGTACCGTCACGCTCGAACACTGCCAATTGCCCCTGGCGCGCAAGCTCTTGGCCATTGACCAGCACCGTACCGCGCAGGATCACCAGGGCGGTGTTACGTCCGGCATGCAGGTCCAGGCTGACCGCCTTGCCAGCACGCAGGCGCAGGTCCCACACATCGATGGGCGTGAAGGTGCGCGCCGGGCCTTGGGTGCCCGCGAACTCACCGGCGATCAGACGCAATTGCCCGGCCTGGTTGGCCAACGGCAACAGCGGAATATCTCCGTCGAGAATCGTCTGGTAGCCGGCGTCGGCCATCTTGTCCTTGGCTGGCAGGTTGACCCACAGTTGCACCATCTCCAGTGCCCCGCCGCTGCGGGCGAAGGCTTCGGAGTGGAATTCCTCGTGGAGGATGCCCTTGGCGGCGGTCATCCATTGCACGTCGCCCGGGCCGATCTTGCCGCCGGCACCGGTGGAATCACGGTGTTCGACTTCGCCGTCATACACGATGGTCACGGTTTCAAAACCGCGATGCGGGTGTTGGCCGACGCCGCGACGTTGCTCAGTGGGGGTGAAATCGGCCGGGCCGGCGTGGTCCAGTAACAGGAATGGGCTGATGTGTTTGCCCAGGGTGTCGTAGGAAAACAGCGTACGCACCGGAAAGCCATCGCCGACCCAATGGGTGCGGGGGCTGGTGTAGATGCCGATCAGTTTCTTCATGGTGGTCCTCCAAAGTGCCTACACCATAAGTCGGCATAAGCTGGAGTACTAGCCGGTGAAAGCAGCTTGGTTCGTTCTACGTATAGGACAATCCGCTGACTCGGCGCTCACGTGCCAATGGGGAAGCCCTATACGCCGCCAACACCTGGCACGCTTGGCCCCGCCCAATCGGCGCGCTACTGCCGTCACGTAAATAGCTCAACGACAAGCCGCCAAACCCCATCCCCCTCTTAGCCAACCGTTGGAATTGTCACGCTCATCACCACAATCCGCCGCGTGATATTGCGCAGGGCTCAGGTGAAACCGACGGTCTGCATCGCGCGTCGGGAAGGCGCCGGGGCATCCGACAGGGAAATAGTCCGAGGGCTGGTCATCCCTGGCCTATGTGCTGATTGGCGGAGTCCTGGTGGGCACCGTGTTGACCCTGTTGTTTTTGCCGGCGCTGTGCAGCCTGGTGCTGGGGCGGGAGAAGCAGATAAGTGTCGAAACCTCCCACTTGACGGCCGGATAGCCTTCCGGGACACCGCTCTCCAAGGCTATACCGCCCCCCCTGTGGCGAGCGAGCTTGCTCGCGTTGGGCCGCGAAGCGGCCCCAGTCCAGGCGATGGGGATGTTCAGGTCAATCGCGTTGTCTGCTTCAGGGCTGCTGCGCAGCCCAACGCAAGCAAGCTCACTCGCCACAAAGGGAGATGCGATCATCGGCTAAGAGGGGCTCACCCACACTGAACGGATGAGCGCCTATCCCGGTCAGCGCTTTGAAAGCTCCATGATCATCCGGCTCAGCAAGTAGACCCGCGGCGCGACACTTTCCACTTCCGCATATTCTTCAGGCGTATGAATGTTGCCGCCGACAATCCCAAAGCCATCCAACGTCGGTGTCCCGACCCCGGCCGACAAACTCGCATCCGCCGCGCCACCACTGCCTTCAATCGTCAACTGCTTGCCCAATTCCGCATAAATGCCTTGGGCAATCGCCACCAACTTGTCTGACTCCGGTGTCTGCGGCATCGGTGGCAAGCCGCGTTGCAAACTGGTCTTCACTTGCGTCTCGGGAATCAACTTGTTGGCCGACACCCGTGCCAGATCTTTTTCGATCCGATCGAACTCTTCGGGTAACGCCGCGCGCACGTCGGCCTTGGCGATGGCTTGATCGGGGATGACATTAGTGCGATCCCCGGCCTTGATCACAGTGAAGTTGATGGTGGTTTTCTTCTCTTCATCCCCCAGCTTGCCCAGTTGCAGGATCTGGTGCGCGGCTTCCATGGCGGCGTTGCGCCCCAGTTCCGGAGCGACGCCGGCGTGGGCGGCCTTGCCTTTGACTTCGACCACCGCGGTGGCGCTGCCCTTGCGCCATACCACCAGGCCGTCCGCCGGCCGGCCGGGCTCCAGGTTCAGGGTGACGTCGTGGGCCTTGGCGGTATTGCGGATCAGCTCGGAGGCGGCGTCGGAGCCGGTTTCTTCGCTGGCGTCGAGCAGGAAGGTGATTTGCGCATAGTCCTTGAAGCCTTGGTTTTTCAGGACCTTGAGTGCGTAGATACCGGCGACGATGCCGCCCTTGTCATCCATCACGCCGGGGCCATAAGCGCGGCCGTCCTTGATGTGGAACGGGCGCTCGGCAGCGGAGCCTTCCTTGAATACGGTGTCCATGTGGGCCATCAGCAGGATCCTGGCCTTGCCGGTGCCCTTGAGGGTGGCAATCACATGGCTGCTGTTGGCGGCCGCATCCGGCACGCGCTCGATGCTAAAGCCCAACTGCTGGAGTTCATCGACGGCAATGTCACTGACCTGGGTCAGGCCCGGCCCGTAGCCGGAGCCCGAGTCGATATTCACCAGGCGCTCCAGCAGTTTCAGGGCATCGGCCTTGTACTGTTCGGCGTCTGCCTGGATCTGTTTATGGGGTTCGACGCTGTAGGCCGGGAGCGTGAAGGACAAGGCCAGGGTCGCGGCCAGAAGGGTACGGGGGAAGGTAAAAAGCATGCAACGGTCCTTGTTTTTATAGGGAG
Source organism: Pseudomonas sp. MPR-R2A5 (assembly GCF_058793055.1). Taxonomy (NCBI): domain Bacteria; kingdom Pseudomonadati; phylum Pseudomonadota; class Gammaproteobacteria; order Pseudomonadales; family Pseudomonadaceae; genus Pseudomonas; species Pseudomonas sp. MPR-R2A5. The sequence continues at coordinate 39,527 of NZ_JBXAFK010000029.1, read as the reverse complement.
GTTACGCCACACCCTACCCCACTAAACCGACCGCAACCAAGCCCCCTGCACCGCACTGACGCAGTTGCGCCCGCTGCTCTTGGCTTCGTACAACGCCAGGTCAGCGTCATTGAGCCAACTGGTGGAGTCGGCATGCGTGAGTTGATAAGGGGCCAGGCCGATGCTCAAGCTGGCGCGCAAGGTCGGGTCCTGGGCGTAGGCCAGCGCGTTGAAGCGATCACGCAGGGCGTCCATCACTTCGGTGGCACGGTTGAGCGGCATGCCCGGCAGGATCACGCAGAACTCATCACCGCCGTAGCGCCCGGCCAGGTCGGCGACACGCAGGTTCTGGCGCAGCACCTTGCTGAGCTGGCGCAGGACGATATCGCCAGTGACATGGCCGTAGGTGTCGTTGATCACCTTGAAATGATCGATGTCGATCAACGCAATGGCCGCGCCCTGCTGCTCGCGCCGGCAGCGCTGAAACTCGATTTCCAGATGGTCCTTCCAGGCGCCGTGGTTGAGCAGGCCAGACAGGCTGTCGGTGCGGCTCAGGGCCAGCAGTTCGCGCTTATGCCGTGCAAGGTTCAAGGCCTGGCGGTAGCAGATCCAGCCCAGGGCCAGCGGGTAAAGCATGAGGATCGGCAGGCACGCATAGAGCTGTGCCGGCGTGGTCAAGGCAATGAACGCGGGCGTGAATATCAGCAGTGATACGCCAATCCCCAGCCCCTGTGCCACCCAGCCCATCAGCATGAAACGCGGGCCGCCGATGGCGACGTTGTTCATGGTCATCATCGACAGGGTGGTGACGCTGGGCAGCGGGTTGAAGTGCATGGCACCGACCCAGAAGCCGCCGCAAAAGGAGTCGAACAGAAGGTTGCGGCGTTCACTGCGCAGGGCCTGGGGCGCGCGCAATGTGGACTGAAAGGCCAGGTGCGGCCATACGAAGGCGTTGAGGATCATCCAGACCCACACCCATAGGGGCGGGTTCACTGGATACATGCCAAACGCCACGCACACAAAACCGAGCGTCAGCCCCAGGGTGCGGGATTTATACAAGCGTGTAGCGAGTGGAAATCCCTTTCCTCCGGCGGCCGGCATGCTCTGATGATCCTATATGAATGCCTGGAGTCTATCAGGGCGGCGGCAATACGCCACTACCGCTTATAAGCTTACAGCCCTTCCGGGGAAAAACCCCGCGCCAGCATCAACGCCACCCCCAGCAACAGCGCGGCCGTGACCCGTTGTAACAACACCCGCCGCCGGGGGTTTTCCAGCACGTGCCGGATACGCTGGCCGAAATAGCAGTACAGGCAACCGCTGGCACATTGCAGCAGCAGGAAGGTCAGCCCGAGGATGGCGATGTCCGTCGTCGAGCGGTGCTCCCCTGCCCCGGCGAATTGTGGGAACACGGCGCTGAACATAATGAGGGTCTTGGGGTTGGAAAACCCCGTCAGCAAGCCCTTGCCGAACAGGCCGCGCGCGCCCTCGACACTGCCGGCGGTGTCGATTGGCAGGCCGCTGCTGGTCCACTGCTTGTAGGCCAGGTAGAGGATATAGGCCACGCCGACAATCTGGATGCCCTGGGTAATCGCCAGGTTGCCCTTGATCAGTTCGGAAAACCCCACGGCGAAGATCAGGATCGAGATCAGGTACGACACGCTGGCACCGACCTGCGCCGGGATCGAATTGCGCAACCCGCCCTTCAAGCCCAGGCTCAGCAGCAACAGGGTCATGGGGCCTGGGCTGAACGTCAGGGTGGTGCAAAACAGCAGAAAGTAGAGAAACGAAGATAGCGTCAATGCGCTGGTCATGGCCCTGGCTCCTGGGATCAGACAGCCGCAGATGGGCCGGATGCCGCGCAGTCTAGGACAGCGGCATTGCGCAAGGCAGGTAAAGTAATGCCTAATTCGCCCTAACTTCACCGGTAAAATGACCGGCAAAGACAAGGAAGCCTTATGTTGGTAACCCCCATCGCTTTTGTCGACGGCACCCCCAAGGTGCAGCAGATTGTCGACGCGTTCAGCCAGTCCATCGAGCAAGGCGAATGAGCACCCGGCAGCAAATTGCCGTCGGTACGTGAGTTGACCGAGACCCTGGGCGTCAGCAAATTCACCCTCAACGAAGCGCTGGATCGCCTGCGCGGGCGCAACCTGCTGACGTCCAGCCAAGGCCGCGGTTTCTTCGTGGCGATGGACACCGCCCGCCCCGCCTCGGCGGCCTGGGTCGACCTGCTGCCCCAGGACCTGCTCAGTGTGTTGCGACGGCCCTTGGTCAGCGCCGGCAGCGACCTACGCCCCGGCGGCGGCCACTTACCGGAAAGCTGGCTGGACAGCGAAGCGATTCGCCAGGCGATGCGCAGCGTCGTACGTGCGCCATCGCTGCGTATCGCCGGGCTGGGCACGCCGGCCGGGCTGTTGCCGTTGCGCCAGGCGCTGCAACATAAGCTGCACGGCGAAGGCTTGTCGGTACCGGTGGAGCAAATCATCACCACCCCCAACACCGTGCAAGGCCTGGACATGCTGATGCGCCTGCTCGCGCGCCCCGGCGACACGGTGCTGCTGGACGCACCGTGCTACTTCAACTTCCACGCCAACCTGGCCCTGCACGGGGTCAAGGTGTTGACGATCCAACGTCGTCCCGACGGTTTCGACTTCGCCGCCCTCGAACAGCTGCTGGCCGAGCACCGCCCCAGCCTGTACCTGACCACCAGCGTGCTGCACAACCCCACCGGGCATTCCTTCAGCCCTGGCCAGGCGTTTCGCCTGCTGCAACTGACCCAGCGCTACCACTGCCATATCATCGAGGATGACCTCTACGGCGACCTTCACCCCAACCCGCCGCCCCGCCTGGCCGCCCTCGCCGGGCTCGACCAGGTCACCTACCTGTCAGGCTTCTCCAAGATCCTCAGCGCCAACACCCGCGTCAGCTACGTGGTGGCGGCGCCACAATTGGCGGCGAACCTGACCCACATGAAGTTGATGAGCGGCGGCGTGACCTCCGAGCTGTTCGAGCAGATCGTCTACCGCATGCTCAGCGAAGGCAGCTACGCCAAACATCGCAAGCGCATGGTGCAGCGCCTGATGGAGGCCGGTGGGCGTGTGGAGCAATGGCTCAAGCGGTGTGGCTGTGAACTGCCGATGGGGTATGAAGGCGGGATGTTCATCTGGGCGCGCCTGCCCGTCGGCGTGGACAGCGAGCGCTTGGCCCAGGCCGCATTGAAGCAAGGCATGGTGCTCGCACCTGGCGCACTGTTCGGCTACGACCCGGCCCATCGCGACTCGATGCGCTTCAATGTCGCCCACAGTGATGAAGCGCAGGTGCGGCAGCTGTTCGAGGCGCTGCTGCTCAAGGCGTGACGCGCCCCAGCCGTGCCAGGTGCAGCCGGACGCAACGCCCTGGCTTCCTCCAGCAGTGTCTGGATCACCTGCTCCTGCTCGTCATAACGGCCCTCTCCCCAGTGGCTGTAGCGCCTTTTGCCGGTGGCGTCGAAGAAGTAATGGGCCGGCCAGGCCTGGTTGTCGAACGCCTGCCAGATCCTGAAGTCGTTATCGATAGCCACCGGGTACCCGATCCCCAGCTTCTTCACCTGCTGACGCACGTTATCCAGCACTTTTTCGTGGTCGTACTCGGGGGTGTGCACGCCGATCACCACCAGGCCGTCCTTGGCGTACTTGTTCGCCCACTGGTTCACGTACGGCAAGCTGCGCTGGCAGTTGATGCAGTCGTAGGTCCAGAAATCCACCAACACCACTTTGCCCTTCAGCGCGGCCGCATCAAGCGGCGCTGAGTTGAGCCAGGCCACGGCACCGTCCAGGGACGGCATGGTCGGGTTGGGCTGGCTGAAAGGCTCGGCGTCGACTGCTTTGGGCAGCAAGTAACATAAGGCAGCGGCCAGGGCCAGGCTCGCGAATAAACAGCAGATGGTCCGGGTCTTCATCACAGCGTCCTCGGCAGGTGTTCGATGACGTCCATTGAGCCTGCGCGAGGTATCCGGATTGTGTCGAAAAAAGCCCGCGGTATCGGTATTTTAGCCTCACCGTGTATCTGCTTATCGCCAGATACACTGGCATACAAAGGGCACAAGGCAAGGCACCGGGCAGTGACTAGACTGCGCAGCAATAATGACTGCTTGAGGAAAACAGCATGGACCACGTCGATCACATCCTGATCGTGGATGACGACCGGGAGATCCGCGAACTGCTCGGTCATTACCTGAAGAAAAACGGCATGCGCACCAGCGTGGTCGGCGACGGTCGCCAGATGCGCAGCTTCCTCGACACCACCCCGGTGGACCTGATCGTGCTGGATATCATGATGCCCGGCGACGATGGCTTGCAGCTGTGCCGGGAACTGCGGGTCGGCAAGCACAAGGGCACGCCGGTGCTGATGCTCACCGCGCGCAACGATGAAACCGACCGCATCATCGGCCTGGAAATGGGCGCGGATGATTACCTGGTCAAACCCTTCGCCGCACGCGAGCTGCTGGCCCGGATCAACGCGGTGCTGCGCCGCACGCGCATGCTGCCGCCGAACCTGGTGGTCAGCGAAACCGGGCGCCTGATCCGTTTCGGGCGCTGGCGCCTGGACACCACCGCGCGCCATCTGCTCGATACCGACGACACCCAGGTGGCCCTGAGCGGCGCGGAATATCGCCTGCTGCGCGTGTTCCTGGATCACCCGCAACGGGTACTCAGCCGCGACCAGTTGCTCAACCTGACCCAGGGTCGCGACGCGGACCTATACGACCGCTCCATCGACCTGCTGGTCAGCCGCCTGCGCCAGCGCCTGCTGGATGATGCCCGCGAACCGGCCTATATCAAGACCGTGCGCAGCGAGGGTTATGTATTCTCCCTGCCGGTGGAAATCCTCGGGGCCGGACAATGAAGTGGCGCCTCGGCTGGCCACGCACGCTGGCGTCGCAGTTGTCGCTGATCTTTCTGGTCAGCCTGGTGTGTGCCCATGGCCTGTCCTTCAGTGCGCAGTTCTACGAGCGCTATATCAGCGCGCGCACCACGATGCTGGATAACCTGGAAAACGATGTGGCCACCTCGGTGGCAATCCTCGACCGCCTGCCCGCCAATGAGCGCGCCAGCTGGCTGCCGCGCCTGGACCGGCAGAACTATCGCTACCTGCTCAATGCCGGCGAAAGCGGCGAACCGATGAACAGTGATGACATACCAATGGCGGCCGCGTCGATCAGGCATGCCCTGGGCGAGCATTACCCCCTGACCTTTCGCACGATCCCCGGCCTACAGAAACACTTTCAGGCGCACCTGACGCTGGCTGATGGCAACCCGATCACCCTCGACGTACGCCCCGCCGCCCCGCCCGTTGCACACTGGTTGCCGGTGGTGCTGGTCCTGCAACTGGCGCTGCTGCTCGGCTGTACCTGGGCGGCCGTGCGCCTGGCCATCCGCCCGCTGACCCGTCTGGCCCGCGCCGTGGAAACCCTCGACCCGAACGCCCACCCGACGCCCCTGGACGAAACCGGCCCCACCGAAGTCGCCCACGCCGCGGTCGCGTTCAATGCCATGCAGCAACGCATTGCCGAGTACCTCAAGGAACGCATGCAGATCCTTGCGGCGATTTCCCACGACCTGCAAACCCCCATCACCCGCATGAAACTGCGCGCCGAACTCATGGAAGACTCCACCGACCGCGACAAACTGTGGAGCGACCTCGGCGAAATGGAGCATCTGGTGCGCGAAGGCGTGGCCTACGCGCGCAGCGTGCACGGCGCCAGCGAGGCCAGTGCACGTATCAACCTCGACGCATTCCTCGACAGCCTGGTGTTTGACTATCAGGACATGAACAAGCGCGTCAGCCTGTCTGGCAGAAGCGCTCGGGTCTTCGACACCCGCCCCCACGCACTGCGCCGCGTGCTGGTCAACCTGGTGGACAACGCGCTGAAATTTGCCGGCAGCGCCGAGCTGGAAGTGGGCGCTACGGCGACGGGCGAACTGTCGATCAAGGTGCTGGACCGCGGCCCCGGGATTGCCGAGGGTGAACTGACGCAAGTGCTGCAGCCGTTTTACCGGGTGGAAAACTCACGCAATCGTGGCACCGGCGGCACGGGGCTGGGGTTGGCAATTGCGCAACAACTGGTGGTGGCGATTGGCGGGACGCTGACCTTGAGCAATCGTCTGGGCGGCGGGTTGTGTGCCGAGATTCGCCTGGGTCGGCCAGTCAGTCGGCCGCGCAAAGACTTATAGTGCGAAGGGGCTTGGTCGACACCTCACGATCCTCCACATATGACAAATACTAAACTGCCATCACGGACAAAGACCGCTTCACCTAAATTACTTATCACGCATTAAAAAACTGCACTAGCATATGTCTACAGCTGCACAAATACCCTCGCAACACCCCCCGCTCACCGCGTTCACTCCTATAGAATAAACGGACGAATGTTAAAATTTGTCACGTTTTGCCGTAATCAATTCGATTAGTATCTAAACGCTAGCAGCGATTGAACTGTCGGCCTTGCATGCCGGAAAAGGGAGTAGGTGATGCATTTTTCCAACGTCCTCGCTATTGCACGGACTCCGTCTAAAACCGAGGATTTTAGAGCGCTTATAGTTCGCACTGTACCGAATGATTTAAAAGTCGATACACGTAGCTACGGCCAACTAGTTGACTCACTGGATGACCCCGTCAATTACCGCGCCATCATTATAGAAATCGATACGCCCTCTGCCAGCCATCAAACTCTGGACATCATAAAGAAGACACGAACCCAACATCCGGGTTGCATCATATGTGTCGTGGTGACATTTGCGTCCACCCAGAGCAAGACCAAATACTATTTGGCCGGCGCCGATTACTGCATCAAAGTAGTCGAAACTTCCCCCGAGAAAAAACTCGATTTAGTCGATGCGTTTCTGAATGAAACGTATCGGTCGGATTCTTGCGAACTGATCCTCGACCAGGACCGGATGTGCATTTATGGCGGTGGCCAAAAGTTAGAGATCTCCTTCGTTGAAATGAAGGTACTCGAAGCACTGATTCATAAGCGACTGCTCAGTCACGATGAAATCGCCGCGGTCATGGGGCTCAATACCAAGTTCTACGATTCCCGCGCTCTGGAAAAATCCATCAGCCGCCTGCGCAGCAAGATCAAGGCGCAATATGGCGAAAACATCATTCAGAATATTCGAGGCTACGGCTATAAATTAAGCCGCGGGATTATTTCTGCCAACCATCTGCACCCTGTCAAGGAGAGGTCGAATCGTGAATAGCGAGAAAATATCACCTGCAGGCATTGCCGAGTTCAAGTTCCTGAGGCAGGCGATAGTTGAACGAAACTGCACGCTATGGGGAAGTGAAACTCGCGTCGACAGCACGACCAACTTGCTCACTCATGCGCATGAGCTGCATCCGATGTGCCGCGAACAACTGCAATGTGCCTATCGTGAGGCCCTGCAACTGTTGACGCCACGTTCAACGAACGCAACCCGAAAACTACCAGCGGCTTCGCGTTACCCGGCCATGCATAAGTTCCTGCGCATTGACCAATCGGCACTGATGTGCCCAGACATGCTCAAGCAGTTAATCCAAACTTCCGATACGTTGGAGCAGTACAAACAGCAACTCGTCATCAGCGTAGAAAACCCCTTGGACGCATTGCCAAGTCCAGTGGAGCGCAGGGCCATGGTGCGCCAGCTTTATACCCTGAAAGACCGCAGCGGTATCAAACTTGCCTACAACAACTACAAACTCGATACAAAGCCGGCTGACCTGCTGATAGAACTCAAGCTCTATGACTATATAAAAATGCCCTTTCCGGACACGGCCATCCGCTTGAGCCTAAATACGCACTCCGACCTGTTCAATCGGCTCTACGACCGTATGCTAGAGCTGATAAGCGTCACGCGCGTGTCATTTATCGCGGACCAGGTTGAATTTTCCGACAGTGCCATGCTCGCCAAACACCTGCCTTTTAATTACTTTCAGGGCGGTTATTACTCGCCCGCTGAAAGTTTATAGTTTTCTCCCCCCACTGATAACGGTGAACACGATGAGCTCACTCAAAAAGCACGCCTTCTCGCCCGCACCTGTGCCTATTGCGCTTCAGGATTTTGCACCCAACGTCGAGTTGACCTATCGCGACCACACTTATACTTTACGGGACAATACCGTGAGGGCCACGCTAACGTCTGCGGTGATCGACACTCCGTTGCATCACAACCACTACTTCACCCCACCGACAAGTCACTACATTTTCATTGATAAACTCAACTTCTCAACTACCCCGTCAACACCGTGTCTGCAGGCTGCTGCACAACCGTCCAGTGACAGCCACTTAAAATCTCAACTTACCAATACTAAGACACATCGCAATCTCCAGGAAAACAACGCTGACTTCACCGCGCTGCACACGCCGGACTTTTGGTTACTGACACAACAGGATCGGATACTGGTTAAAGGTGGCCTGCGTATTTCATTAACCACGATTGAATCGGCGCTGATCAAGAAGATGCTCCACCATGAAGAACGGGTGGTCAGCAAAGAGGAACTGATCCGCAACATCGGGCGCGAACCTGAACTGTATCGCGGTCTGGAAATGTGCCTTAGCCGCCTCCAGGAAAAATTCAAACGGGTTAACGACGGCGAGCGCTTGTTTCGTTCAGTGCGAAATCGAGGCTATTGTTTGACGCAGAAGATAAAAAAATCACTGGAGCTCACCACGCAACGCCACTAAAACAAAAATAATACACTTACACAATAATCACCCTGCCACCCACCACCCTATTAAAACTGCCTTTTTATAACAACCCCCTCCTCGTCATACAGCTACTAGATACTGCCATGACCCTGTTATAAGTCGTCAGCTATTGCTCCCTACCGTTGATTACTATCCCTTTGTGCGCCTCTGCGCGCCTGTCGTTTGGTGGTTATTAACGCCACGTGTCGCTTAACTCTGCCACCACGAGTGGTCACCACTGGGAGCAGTAGCATGCTGAATAACCAAAGAATGCATCGTCATCTAACACCTAAAGGCTTGACCTTCTGGGGGCAATGGACACTGGCCTCCAGCCTGGTCGTGGCATTACTATTTGCATTGGTTGTTTTAAAGACCGGCCAACTTGACTATTACTATCGGGCATTGGCCGCTTTTACGATACTTGCCTCTCTACCGGCGTATATGTTGTGCGATGTGTACAGCAAGAAAGATGATTATGGCGTGGGCCTGGGGCGGCTCTTCATGGGCTGGCTGCTAACACTGATTATTTTATTAGCCGTGGGCATCGCCTGTAATGCCGGGGCACTGTTCCCCCTGGAGATCCTGTTACTGTGGGCCGCCACCAGCTACGCGCTACTAGCATTATGCTATATCCCTATTCATAGTCTTTCCCGTTATTACCACAACCAACTTCACGAGCGGCATAAATCGCTGATCGTCGGTACAGGCAAGCTCGCCGCAGACCTGGCCACCACCCTGTCCCGGCGTAAACGCTCGCCCCTGGTTGGCTTGGTCGGCGCCCGCGACACCGCTGCGCCGCAGCTGCAGTCGCAGATACTCGGCGAGCTGCCGGACCTGCCGCAGTTGATTCGCCAGCACGGTATCCGTCGGCTCTACATCACCCATTCACTGCAGGAAGCCACGCATATCGAGGCGTTGTACATCAACCTGTTGGACATCAGCGTGGATGTGATCTGGGTGCCCGACCTCAATAACATGCTGCTGCTCAACCACTGCGTCGCCGAGGTGGATGGCTTGCCGGCGATTTTCCTCAATGAAAGCCCACTGACCAGCCGCCCGACCGCGGCCCTGAGCAAGTCGCTGCTGGACAAGAGCCTGGCATTGCTGGCGATCATCCTGCTAAGCCCGTTGTTGTTACTGTTCGCCGTGCTGATCAAGCTCACCTCTCCCGGCCCGGTGATTTTCAAACAGGACCGGCACGGCTGGAACGGCCAGGTGATCAAGGTGTGGAAATTCCGCTCGATGCGTGTGCATGACGACAAGGAAGTGCGCCAGGCCAGTCGCAACGATTCGCGCATCACCCCGGTGGGCCGCTTCATTCGCCGCACCTCCATCGATGAACTGCCGCAATTGTTCAACGTATTGCAGGGGCACATGGCGTTGGTCGGCCCACGCCCCCATGCGGTGGCGCACAACGACTACTACTCCGGGAAGATTCACGCGTACATGGCACGCCATCGCATCAAGCCCGGTATCACCGGCCTGGCACAGATCAATGGTTGCCGCGGGGAAACGGAGACCCTGGAGAAGATGCAAAAACGCGTCGACATCGACCTGCGCTACATCAACAACTGGTCACTGTGGCTGGACATCAAGATCCTGCTGAAAACGCCGTTTACGCTGCTGTCCAAAGACATCTACTAGATCACTGTGGCGAACGGGCTTGCCCGTTAAGGCTTTTTGTAGGAGCGAGCTTGCTCGCGAAGAACTCACAGGCGCCGCGTTCATTCAGGAAGCACGCGTTATCGTTAACGTTTTTCGCGAGCAAGCTCGCTCCTACAGAAGCCGATTAGGGCTTGCCCTCATGCCATTCAGTTAAAGCTTTTTTGTAGGAGCGAGCTTGCTCGCGAAGAACTCACAGGCGCCGCGTTCATTCAGGAAACACGCGTTATCGTTGACGTTTTTCGCGAGCACGCTCGCTCCTACAGAAGGCGATGTACGCTTAACTGAAACGGCATTAGGGCTTGCCCTCATGCCGTTCAGTTAAGGCTTTTTTGTAGGAGCGAGCTTGCTCGCGAAGAACTCACAGGCGCTGCGTTCATTCAGGAAGCACGCGTTATCGTTGACGTTTTTCGCGAGCACGCTCGCTCCTACAGAAGGCGATGTACGCTTGCCTGAACGGCATGAGGGCAAGCCCGCTCGCCACAAGGGCTACTGCCTACTCAGTGATCTTCTCGAAGTTCTTGTAGAACAGGTCACTGTCACGCCCATCGGTCATCGAATGCAGTGAGTACGCGCGGTTGAGTCGCGCACCGCCATCACGCGTCAGCGGTGCCCACACCAGGTTGGCGCGGCGCAGGGTCGACAGGCTCATCAACTCATCGAAGGGAATCGACAGGTACAGGCCCTTGTCGAAACTGCCTTCACCGTAGGCTTCCTTGGAGGCCGTGGTCCGCGTGACCCACGCGCCAATGCGCACGCCATTGTTGAATTGCCGCGACAGGTCAAGGGTCGCGCCCCAATCCCGCGCCAGGTAGCGGCCGACACTCAGTGCGCCCTGGGTGTTGAACGGCAAGTCGGTGTAGCCGGTGATATGGCCGGTGAGCGTGCGGTAGTCGCGCAGGCTGAAGTCCTGCTCGAACCCGCGCTGGCGCACATAGTTCAGGTCAGCCCCCAGCGCCCAGCGCTGGCCCATCGGCCGGTACAGCACTTCACTGCCGACACCGGCATACATCGACTCCAGCAAACCGCCGTAGACCATGCCGTAGAGGTCCTGGTCCAACTGCACCGCACGGTTGAGCTGAAAGGTCGGCAAGGTCACATCGGACGTGGTCATGTACTTGCGCAGATCGGTACGTACCCGTGGCAAGCCACTGGGCGCGTCGTAGGTGAAGCCATCGTAGTTGTTCAGCAGGTTGACGCTGAGCAAGCCGCTCCACCAGGTGTTGCGGGTGAAACGGTACTCGGCGTCGAGGTCGGCGGAAACCTGGTAGAGCAAGCCATCCGGGCCGCCGACGTTCTGCTTGTAGCCCAGCCCGGCGCCGTAGCTCAGGGGGTTGGCGGATTGGGTGTAGAGCACCGTCTGGTTGTGCGCGCTGGCACGATTGACTTCGGTCTGGCGGTGCAGGTCCTGCAAGTCCTCGCGGTTGGCGACCACCTCACGAAACGTCTCGCGAGGCACGCTGGTTTCTTCGATCGGCATCGCGTACCGCTCGCTGACCAGGGTGAACCAACTGATCTGGTCATTGACACTGTTGTCGAGGATACGACTGGCGCGGCCCACGGCCTTGGCGCCATGGAAATAGCGCTGTTGCTCGCCATACACCAGCAACTCCGGCCCGCGCTGGGCGATGCGCTGGACGCTGTAGCCGGCATTGTCCTGCAAGCGCTTGGACACTGCCGCCCAATCCACCTGGTCCATGGGCGTGGTCGGTGCCTGCGCGGGCAGTGGCGGCGGCGGTGGGTCATACGTCTTGACCGGTGCCTTGCGGCTGACGAAGTTGGTGTGCAGGGTAATCCCGAACATGGCGGTGTTGCCCCGCTCCCAGGCGGCACTCAGGTCGATGGAGTCGGCGACCTTGAAGACCAGGCCAAGGTTGATCGGCGAGTCCTGGCGCTGGTTGTTATCACGCGGCTCGTGCTGGTAGTCATTGCCCTCGTATTCAAGCTTGAGGCTCAGCGGCGCCCAGGGTGTCTGGTAGGCGACGCCTCCAAACAGCGCCGGCCGGCCGCGAAAATATCCGTTGGAAAAACTGCCGGAGCCTTCGGCCGTGGGTCGCTGGTTGAAACGATCATCCAGCGCGCCCAGCGGGTTGCCCAAATCGCCACGGCTGCCCATGTAGCCCCAGGCAATACCGGCACTGAAATCCACATCGCCATAGCGCTTGTTGGCCACCAGGTACTCGCTGGAAAACAGGCCCGTACCGCCCAAGTCCATCATCCCCAACGCGACCTGGGGCAGCCAGTGGCTCTCCTCATACAGGCGCACTTTGGCATCGACGGCCTTGTCCTTGTAGCTCTGGCCGCCACTGAACGACTCAGGGCCATAGGGGCGGTTGGTGATCGCGGTGTAGCGGAAGGTGCCTTCAAGCCAGTCCAGCGGCTGCGCCGAAAAACTGTAGCGGCTATAGGGGTCGGTGCGGCTGGCATTCACGCTGAGTTCGCCAAGCGGGGCCATGCGTGCGGTGGGGGTTTGCAGCAGCCCGACGCCGCCGAAGTCATTCTGGGTGTAACGGGGTTCGCCATGCGCGACGCCACAGGGCACCAGCAGCACGGCCGCAATACATAATTTCAAGGCGTGACCTCGGCCAGGGGTTGGGTGGCGAGAAACTCGGCCAGTTGCTGGTTCAACTCGGGGGTGGGCGGCTCCAGGTCGTCGCTGCGCAACGGCACCAGCACGGTGCTGCCCGGTGCCGGCGCGGCGCCCTCCTCGCGGTTCCATGGGGCAATGCCCAGGCGGGTGACGTGGCCGTCGGGCTGGATCAGCCACAGGTAGTCGCTATCGGCCCCCGCCACGGGCGGGCATTCATCCAGGTAATCACGGGCCTGGCGCTGCGCCTGGAAGGCCACCGTGCATGACGCCGCGACGGCGCCGAGGATGCGCACGCTTGCGGGCCTGGGTGGATAGATCAACTGGTCGCCATCGTTGACGCGCGGGTTTGGCGCAAAGCCGACCTCTACCGCCACCGGGTCCAGCACCGCGACTTGCCGGCCGGTCACCGGCAGTGCCTGCACCTGCTGATAAAGGCGCGCCGCCTGAACGGCGCGGTTCTCGCGCCCGGCGTCCAACGCGGCGTTGCGCAATGTCTGAAGGTCAAACAGCACACCGGCCTTGAGGCGTGCCTGGCGTTCCAGCAACGGCCGGCGCAGCCAGGCCGCACCCAGCCAGTAGCCCTCGGCATCCGGCTGCGACGCGATGATCACGTCGAGCAAGCGGGCCTCGGGAGCCAAGGGGATCGGCCCCGGATGAAGCACTTGACCGCTGACGGTCATGGCGGCCTGGCATGCGCCGGCACAGCTCCACGCCAATGCCAGTACCCAGCGTCTACGGCAGCTCATCGGGCCTCCTTGCGTGCGGGTTGCAATTGGGTGATTTTCAAGGTGAGGCGCGGGCTGAGGTGTTGTTCGCTTTGCACGATAAAACCGTCACGGGGGTCGACCCAGTAACGGTTGCGCGCCCGAAAGCCCAGGGCGGTGGCTTCGATGTCTTCATCCACGCGCAGCAAGGTGTAGGGTTTGTCGAGGATATCGACGGTCTCCAGGCCCTCGCGGGTCAGGCGGCTGGTGACGCTGATGCCGACGCGATAACCGTCCACCAGGTCGATCCGCCGCGTACTGCGATAGCCATCCGGCACGCGGTGCAGGCCCTGTTGGAAGGGCGACGGGCCATCCCAGTGCGTGCCGTCCAGGTCAGTGCCCAGGCCTACGGTGCGCACCACCAGGCCGTCGCGCAGCAACAGCACCTGCTTGCCGGACGCGACCCAGAATTGCAGGTCGCCGCGCTGGCGAATCATCGCCATCACCCCTTCGCTGGACACCGTCTTCACCTGGATCTGGGGAAACGGCACGGCGTCCACCTGGGCCTGGGTCAGCTCCAGGGGCGAAGGCCCCGAGACCGCCGCCTTGAAGGTGTCGAGCGAGGCCTGCATCAGCGGATTGCAGCCAGCCAACAGCCACGCCAACCCCGCGTACGTACCGATTTTCAGACTGTTCACGCAGGTTCCACCCTATCGGCTGTTGGCTTCGCTCAGGTTGTTCTGAGTGGATGCACCAATGCCGATAATCGACGCGGAAGGCACCAGTTGGCTGATAAAGCGGTTCCAACGCGTGATATTCGCCGGCCCGACAAACACCACGTCCTGGGGCTGCACATCAAAGCGCGTGGCCAGGGCCATGGCTGAGGGGGAGCCGGCTTCCAACTGGAACACCTTGGCCGGTTCCACATCAATGTTCTGCGCACCGCGAATCACGTAGATGGCATCGGCGTTGGAGGTGTTCTGGTTGACCCCGCCCACCGAACCCAGCACATCGGAGAGGTTCATGCTGCGGGTCTTGAAACTCAACGCACGGGGCTGCATGACTTCACCCATAACATAGATGCGCTTGCGATCGTTGTAGGCCAGGTAAAGCTGGTCACCGTCCTTGAGGTAGACCTCGTTCAAACGCGACGCTTCGAGGTTGAGCGTATCCAGGTCCAAGGTGTAGTGCTTGCCGCCACGGGTCAGGGTCAGGTTCGACAGGTCAGCATTGAGCGGGTCTATACCGGCGGCCCCCAGGGCTTCACTGACGTTCATGGGGATGGTGGTGATCGGCACCGGCCCGGCCTTGACCACTGCGCCGCTGATCACCACTTTCTGGCTGGCAAAGCGCAGCACACTGACATCCACTTGGGGGCTGTCGATGTAGCGGCGCAACTTGTCGGTGATCTCGCTGCGCAGCGCCTCAATGGAACGGCCCTTGGCAACCAATTCGCCCACATAGGGGTAAAACAGATTGCCCTCCGGGCTAACCAGTCGGCCATTAGCATCGATCTGCTGTTGCGGGCCGGACGGCGCGGTGAGTTCAGGGTGATCCCACACGGTGATATACAACGCATCATTGGCACCGATCAGATACGGGCCGGGTTTATAACTCAGTAGTTCCGCCGGGATGGCATAAGGCACTTGCGTGGCAGCGTCCATGGCCAATAACTTTGGGGTAATTGGAATTAGATCCACTCGGCTACTCTCTGCCCCGCCCGGCTCAGTCAAGGCAGCGGTGTCCATATATTGACCCGGGGCAAACATGCAGCCTTGCAATAAGACAGCGGCCACGACGGCCAGGGGAAAAATACGCATCATAGTGTTAGGACACTCGCGATAAACAACAAGAAAAAAAGACCACTTGGATGGGGGTGCCAAGCGGTCTAAAAGCGGAAGGTTTGCAACTGGCAACTAGCGACTGGTACTCGTGGTACCGGTAGTACCGGTGGTACCCGTAGTGCCGCCGCCATTGGAGCTGCCGCCGCTGTTGGACACCGCGGCAACACCCGCAATCAGGGCAGCGCCAACCAGCAGCGTTTGCCCAACTGTCACGGTACCCACCACTTGCGTATCAAGTCCCAACGGCAACTCATCGGCCAACGCAGAAGTGCTCAAGACACTGAGCACCATGATAGCCAGTGATTTTCTCATTTCAGACTCCTTATCGTCAGTGAACAGGAAAGTCGATAGTGCCACTCAACTAAACAACGCACCAGACGCGCAACTTTTAACTGACTTAGTTGAAAATAACGTTTTTCCGGTGAAGCGCCCGGTGGCCACTGCATCGGGACAATCAAAGTTATTTAAAACGTTATTAATTGTCGAAAAACATCAGGCCCTGCCGTACTTGTCTTCAAAGCGCACGATATCGTCCTCGCCCAGGTAGGAACCCGACTGCACCTCGATCAATTCCAGGGGAATCACTCCTGGGTTTTCCAAGGCATGCACCTGACCGATGGGGATGTAGGTCGACTGGTTTTCCGCCACCAGGTAAGTCTGCTCGCCATTGGTGACCCTGGCCGTACCGCTGACCACGATCCAATGCTCGGCGCGGTGGTGGTGCATCTGCACCGACAACTTGGCCCCCGGCTTCACCGTGATACGCTTGACCTGATAGCGCTGGCCGTTGTCCACCGAGTCGTACATGCCCCATGGTCGATACACCTCGCGGTGGTTGAGATGTTCATGGCGCCCGGCCTGCTTGAGCAGGTCGACGATGCCCTTGACCTGCTGCACCTGGTCCTTGTGGGCCACCAGCACCGCGTCCTTGGTCTCGACAATGATCAGGTTCTGCACCCCCACCGTGGCCACCAGCCGACTGTCAGCGTGTACGTAGGTATCGTGAGTGTCCAGGCTTAGCCCATCGCCGCGTATCACATTGCCGCTGGAGTCTTTTTCGCTGGCCTCCCACAACGCCGACCACGAGCCAATATCACTCCAGCCGGCCTGCAACGGCACCATCACCGCGTCACTGGTTTTTTCCATCACCGCGTAATCGATGGAGTCGTCGGGGCAAGCGGCAAAGGTCGCGGCATGCACGCGGGTGAAGGGTTGATCCTGGCTGCCGCCTTCCAGCGCCACGCGACAGGCCTTGAGGATGGCCGGCTGGAAGCGTTCCAGTTCCTCCAGGTAACGGCTGGCGCGGAACATGAACATGCCGCTGTTCCAGTAATACCCACCATCGGCCACATACGCGGCAGCGGTGGCGGCGTCCGGCTTCTCCACAAAGCGCTTGACCTGATAACCGCCCTCGCCCGCCGCCGCGCCTTGTTCGATATAGCCGTAGCCGGTATGGGCGCTGGTGGGCGAGATACCGAAGGTCACCAGCTTGCCGTCACGGGCAAGCGGCAGCGCCACTTCCAGGCTGGCATGAAACGCTGGGATGTCTTCGATCAAATGGTCCGCTGCCAGCACCAGAAGGATCGGGTCCTGGTCCTCGGCCACCGCCTTGCACGCCGCCAGCGCGATGGCCGGCGCCGTGTTGCGCCCCGCCGGCTCCAACAGGATGCTGGCCTGCTCCATGCCCAACTGGCGCAACTGCTCGGCCACCAGGAAGCGGTGCTGTTCATTGCAGATCAACTGCGGCAGCGCGACGTTAGCGCCTTCCAGCCGCGTGATGGTCTGCTGCAGCATCGAAAGGTGCGCGTCGGTCAAGCGCAGGAACTGCTTGGGGTTCAGTTGCCGCGAAAGCGGCCACAGGCGCGACCCCGAACCGCCTGCCATGATCACGGGTAACAACATGAGAGCGTCCTCGGGAGAGAGAGTCAGAAATAGGCGCGAGTGTGTTCATGCACCCGCAGGCTGATGCGCAGTTCATCCTCGGACCACCAGCGGTAATGCTGGTGTTGCTCCGTGGGCGGCTGCAGGGTCTGGCCTTCCGGCAGGTCCAGGCAATAGCTGAGCACCACATAATGGGTGTCCGGCCCGGCCCCGGCGTTGGCAAACACGCTGTCGTCGTAGAAGTGCTCGAACACCCCCAACAGCCGCGCCTCAGCGCGCTCGAAGGTGTACCCCAGTTCGTCGCAGGTGATGCGTCGGAATGCGCTGTCGAGGTTTTCGTTTTTCTGGATACGCCCGCCGGGCACGAACCAGAAGCCGTAGGCCGGCCGGTTGACGCGCAAGCCCAGCAGGGCCTCGCCACGGGTATTTCTTACCACCAGGTCGATCGCCACCAGCGGCGTCGATGCCACGACCGTATTGAAGGTCGGTAAATCAAGCCACATACCCATCAGACCTGTGCCAGAAAGCGTTGCAGAATGCGTTCCTTGTCGAGGAACTCCTTGGCGTAGTTCAGCGCCACCTCGTTGCGCGCGGGCAATGCCAGTGCCCGCTCGATCCCTGTGCTCAACGCCGCGACGGATTCCGGTTCAGTCAACACCGCAATGCCGGGGTGTTCCTCGCACAGGCGGCCGAGGGTGGTGCCAGGGTCGGCGGTGATGATGGCGTGGCCGCCCACCGCCAGAATGTTGGTCAACTTGGAAGGCAGCACCGAGTCCGCCACCCCGCGCTTCTGGATCACCAGGTGCACGTCGGCCGAGGCCAGCAGCGCCGGTAAATCCTCGTAGGCCTGCAACGGCGCAAACAGCACATTGCGCAGGCCATCACGCTGCACACGCTCAAGCAAGCGCGCCTTGCCGGTGCCCTGGCCGACGATCAGGAACACCAGCTCCGGGCGATCGACATGGGCCTGGGCTGCATCGAGGATCAATTCCAGGCCCTGCTTCTCGCCGATATTGCCGGAGTACAACAACACCTTTTGGCCGGGCGCCACACCCAGGCGTTGCAGCAGCCCACGACTGTGGGGCACCTGGCGAAAGCGGGCGGTTTCCGACCAATTGGGAAAGAACAGCAGGCGCTTGCTGCTCACGCCTTTGCCCCGGGCCTTGTCGAGCATGCCGCTGGAAATCGTCGAGACCCGGTCAAAGCGCCGCAACAGCCAGCGTTCAAGCCCAAACGCCAGGCGACGCATAAGGGAGCCGCCACCGAGGCCGAGGCCGAACATCGCGTCCACCTCGTAGTCCTGGATGTGCAGCACCGAGCGCGCGCCACTGAGCTTGGCCAACAATAGTGCCTGGGGCGCACAAAACAGGGTGGGCACTACCAGGATCACCAGGTCCGGTTTCCAGCGCAACTGCCCCATGACCGCAAGAAAAGAACTGGCGGAAAAGCTCATCAGGTGCAGCAACCGCGTCAGCGCACGAGGCTGGCGCGGTACATACAGCGGACAACGAATCACCTTCACACCCTCATCCTGCTCGGTGCGAAAGCGCCATGGCGAATACCCCTCGCCCACCTGCCACAGCGGGTAATACGGCGGCGCCGTCACCACCCGCACGTCATGCCCCTGGCCCGCCATCCAGCGTGCCTGTTCACCGCTGTACTTGCCGATGCCGGTGAGCTCCGGGCTGTAGTTGATGCCGTACAGGAGGATCTTCATCAGTAGCCCCGAGGCTGTTCAAGGGCCGCGAGGTAGGCGTTGTAGGCGTCGCGCAGGCCCTCCTCCAGCGGCACATAGGCTTCCCAGCCGAGGGCGTTGATCCGGCTCACATCCAGCAGCTTGCGCGGCGCGCCGTCGGGCTTGCTGGCGTCAAAGCGTAACTGCCCCTTGAAGCCGGTGACCCGCACCAGCGCCTGGGCCAGTTCGGCGATGGTGCAATCCACCCCGGTGCCGACGTTCAAATGCGAACACATCGGCTGGGTCTGCTCGCGGTAACGTTCCTGGCTGAGTTCCATCACATGCACGCTGGCCGCCGCCATATCATCCACATGCAGGAACTCGCGCCGCGGCTTGCCACTGCCCCAGATCACCACTTCCTCATCGCCGCGCTGGGTTGCCTCATGGAAGCGCCGCAGCAAGGCAGCGATCACATGGCTGTTCTGCGGATGGTAGTTGTCGCCCGGCCCGTACAGGTTGGTGGGCATCACGCTGCGGTAATCGCGGCCATGCTGGCGGTTGTAGCTTTCGCACAGCTTGATCCCAGCGATCTTGGCCACCGCGTAGGGTTCGTTGGTGGGTTCCAGCGCGCCGTCCAGCAACACCGCTTCGATCATCGGTTGCGGCGCATGCACCGGGTAGATGCACGACGAGCCAAGGAACAACAGCTTTTCCACGTCATGGCTGTGGGCAGCGTGGATCACGTTGGCCTGGATCATCAGGTTCTGGTAGATGAAATCGGCCGGGTACGTCGCATTGGCGTGAATCCCGCCGACCTTGGCAGCCGCCAGGTACACCTGGTCCACACGGTGCCTGGCGAAGTACGCCTGCACCGCCGCCGGATCGAGCAGGTCCAGTTCGTCACGGCCGGCGGTGAGCAACTGCGTGTAGCCCAGGGCCCATAGGCGCCGCACGATGGCCGAACCGACCATGCCGCGATGGCCGGCCACGAAGATCCGCGCATCAAAGTCACGTGCCATGCTCAGTTCTCCACTGCAATCGGTGCGTCATGCCCGTGCAGGCGCAACAAGGCGTGGCGCTGGGCGATTTTGAGGTCTTCGCGAACCATCTCCGCGCACATTTCCTGGGCGCTGATTTCCGGCACCCAGCCGAGCAGGCGCTTGGCCTTGGACGGGTCGCCCAACAGCGTCTCGACTTCCGCCGGGCGGAAGTAACGCGGGTCGACGCGCACAATCACATCGCCCACCAGGATACCCGGCGCCAGATCGCCGTCGATCTGCTCGACCACCGCCACCTCTTCCACGCCCTCGCCAACAAAGCGCAAATGCAGGCCCAGTTCCGCCGCAGACCAGCGAATAAAGTCGCGCACCGAATACTGCACCCCGGTGGCGATCACAAAATCCTCGGGGTGTTCCTGTTGCAGCATCATCCACTGCATGCGCACGTAGTCCTTGGCGTGGCCCCAGTCGCGCAGTGCATCCATGTTGCCCATGTACAGGCATTGTTCCAGGCCCAGGGCGATGTTGCTCAGGGCGCGGGTGATCTTGCGGGTCACGAAGGTCTCACCGCGACGCGGCGACTCGTGGTTGAACAGGATGCCGTTGCACGCATACAGCCCATAGGCTTCGCGGAAGTTCACGGTGATCCAGTAGGCGTACAGCTTGGCCACCGCGTAGGGCGAGCGCGGGTAGAACGGCGTGGTTTCCTTCTGCGGCGTTTCCTGCACCAGACCGTACAACTCGGAGGTCGAGGCCTGGTAGAAACGGGTCTTCTTTTCCAGGCCCAACAGGCGGATCGCCTCAAGGATGCGCAAGGCACCCAGGGCATCCACATCGGCGGTGTATTCCGGCGAATCGAAGCTCACCGCCACGTGGGATTGGGCGCCGAGGTTGTAGATTTCGTCGGGCTGGATCTGCTGGATGATGCGCGTCAGGTTCGACGAATCCGCCAGGTCGCCATAGTGCAGGATCAGGTTCTTACGCAGGGCCTGCGGGTCCTGGTAAATATGATCGATGCGCTGGGTATTGAACGACGAAGAACGTCGCTTGAGGCCGTGCACGGTATAGCCTTTTTCCAGCAGCAGTTCTGCCAGGTACGAGCCATCCTGACCGGTGATCCCGGTGATAAGCGCGACTTTATTCATGTCTGTCTCCCAATTGATAGGCGAGCGAAGGCCGACACCCAGACTTGGGTGTTTGTTAAAAACGCTCAGTTACTTCGGTGTGGGCAGGTTCAAGTTATGTCCGGTCAACTTTGATAGTTCCCGGACAATGGCTTCCTTATCGTTTAAGTGCGCAATCGCGGTTTCCAGTTCGAGCACTTTGGCGCCCACCAGAAAGCGGTACCAATAGCCCTGGAGCAGGTGATAGACCAGACCACTGCGGCCATCGAGAAACCCCAGCTGGATGATGTAGCGCCACAGGAAATACGCGGTAGAACTCAGGGTGAATGGCACGCGGTTATATAGGCGGTTTTTCACAAGGCGCTTCGCCCTGGCCTGGAACGAACTCTGCCCGGCATGCAAGTCGTCACGTATTTCAAACAGCCCCAGCCGTGCATTCAGCACTTCAATCGCTTCACGGGTGGCATAGCCGTTGTGCTTGTGGGTGAAGAAGGTCAAGTCATGCAAATTGTGGTCGGCAAAACCGCCTTCCAGCGTGATGGTGCGGCCCTCGGCCACCGAGATGTGCTCGTCCATCCAACGGTCTTCGATACGGCCTTTCCCGGTACGCCACAACCGCAGCATCTTCAACGGATAGCGGCCGCCATGACGCACCCAGCGCCCCATGAAAATATGCTTGCGCTTGAAGTTGATGCCGGTGATGTCACTGGTCAGTGTGGGCAGCCGGGTATTGATGGCGGCGGCCAGGTCCGCCTCGATGATCTCGTCGGCGTCCAGACGCATCGTCCAGTTGCCGGTGATCGGCAAATGGTCCAATGCCCACTGGAACTGCTTGGCCTGGTTGACGAACGCATGCTGCACCACTAGCGCACCGTGGAGCCGGGCGATGTCACAGGTGTCGTCGCTGGAGAACGAATCCACCACCAGCACTTCATCGCTGAAGGCACGCGCCGACTCGATGGCTCGGGCGATGTGAAGGCTTTCGTTATAGGTGAGGATGATTACGGTGATGGTTTCACGCGTCATGGCATCACCTCGTGCAAGTGTTGTGTGCGGTGGCCGATTTGCCGGGCGGGATGCCCGGCGTGGACGGTCCACGGCTGCGCAATGCTCTTGATCACCAGGGTGCGGGCGCCCACTACCACGCCATCGGCAATACAGACTCCAAGGGTGACGAACGCGTCGGCGCACACCCACACATGCTCCCCCAGCACAATGGGCTTTGCGTACAACTGAAAGTTTCGACTGTTGTAGTCGTGGGAACCGCCGCACAAATGAGCGCCCTGGGAAATGACGCTGTAGCGTCCGATGGAAATCATGGCCATGTTGTAAAGATTGGTGCCATCGGCAATACCAACATGATCACCGAGTTCAAGATTCCAGGGTGCCCACACTTTCGCGCGCGGATAAACATGTACACCTTTGCCCAGGCGTGCGCCGAACAGTCTCAGTAAGAAGGCTCTCCAGGCATGAAACGGGCGCGGACTGGGCCGAAACAGCAACACGTACACCATATTCCAGAGTTGGCGACGCACCCTGTGCACGAACGAAAACGAGGGCGAGTGATGGGGGTCATTGCCTTGAAGAATCATGGGAGGCACTCCCGCACGATCTCCAACAGACGCTGAGCCCCACGTCGAATATGAAAGCGCTCGGCGAAGCACGCTTGGGCTCGCCCGGACATTTGACCGTAGCCGGGCAAGTCGAGTCGCAACCAGCGTTGCAGGTTTTGCACGGCGCCAGCAGCAGTGTCTTCGCTGACAAACCCTACGGCGTCCTTTTCGATTTCAC
This sequence comes from Pseudomonas sp. MPR-R2A5, assembly GCF_058793055.1. Lineage (NCBI taxonomy): Bacteria > Pseudomonadati > Pseudomonadota > Gammaproteobacteria > Pseudomonadales > Pseudomonadaceae > Pseudomonas > Pseudomonas sp. MPR-R2A5. Next base: position 16,572 of record NZ_JBXAFK010000029.1, on the reverse strand, counting down.
GCCAGATATTGACCTTGTTACTGATCAGCACCGGTTTGCCACAGGCCAGCGCCTCCGCCACGACTACGCCGAAATTTTCCTGATGTGAAGGCAGGCAAAATACCTCGGCCGCATAAAACGCCCCCCACTTTGCCTCCCCCTGCAACATGCCAGGCCACGTCACTCGATGAGCCACTCCCAAGTCCAAGGCTTGGGTCTTCAACGCCTGTACCCAGCCCCCTTGATCAGGGCCGGCCATGACCAGATGCAAACGCTCATCTTGCCCTGCGACCTGGGCAAATGCCTGCAGCAGTTGGTCGCAACCTTTCTTTTCATGGATACGACTCAAGAACAGGATCACCCGTTTGCCCTTCAACTCTGGGTGGTCATTGACGAAAGCCTGAGCCAATCGTGCATCGTCCGACGGCGGGCTGGCGGTACCGTAAGCCGTTATCGTTTCATTAGCCCGGTATAACCAGAACGACTCACGCGCACGGATTTTCTCTTCTTCACTGGTAAATACCACGCGCTTCGCATCCCTCAGCACCCGGTACTCACCCCACGGCCAATACAACCATTTCTTCAAATGCTTGAGTGGATAAGCGTGCTTAAACCAGGGATCAAGCATCCCGTGGGTATACACAATGTAGGGTCGGCCCAACTTGTTCAGCACCTGGCGAGAGACGAAACCGTGGTACTGCCATAGTCCATTGATGATGAAAAAGTCATAGTGCCGTGCGTGCTGTTCAAGCCACTGCCGAATGTTTGCGTTCAAACCGTAGCCAAATCGGCTCGGCCCCATGAAGTGCACCGTTCCCGGATAGTCGACAGCGAAATCCGCATCCAGCGTCAATACATCAACACGATGCCCGTCCTGAACGAGGACCTTGTCAATTTCCCGAGCGGCATTAATAGGACCGCCATTTTCCGGTTTAACCGAAGAGATGATTCTTAATAACTTCAAGTGCTGTCCGCTCATCCGTTGAATAGATTCAGGTCTTCTTACAAGTAGCAAGATCCAGGTAGACGGCGTTCACGCCTGACGATCAGGTATTGGCCCTGCCTTGAATAAAGTCGGCAATATGAAATTCGCACACTGACAAACAACCCACTGTTATCTCAGGGACCGCACTGAATACGCTTTCCTGCCACCGCGCCACGTCAAAGAGTGCCGTGTTGGCACGCCAGGTGGTTATTAACTATTAGTGAGTAGTTAAAGCCTGCTAACGCCCGCCAGCGGCAAACTGAATACCTGCTCTCCTAGCAGGAAATTCATCAGCAAAACAACCCTATCACTTCCCTCCATTGTCAGAAAGATCGCCTTCAACTCGGCAAAGGGGCCTTCATTAATACGCACTGTTTCCCCGGGAGTAAGGCATGCCGCTACGGGAGCATCGCTATTGCGCTCGTAAAGCTGCGCAATCAACACATCACGGACCGGCAGCGGCTTACCACCAAATGCCACAACCCGTAATACTCCACGGGTCGAACGCAGAGGCCCCCAATTGTCGTTTGAACTGACTTGGATAAATAAATAGCTGGGAAAGAGAGATTCACAAACCACCCTTCGTTGCCCTTTTAGAATCCGCTCACGCCGATGCGTGGGACGAAAACAGGTATAGCCTTGTTCGATCAGATTATTTTCAGCTCGCTCATCCTGATTCGCCTTGCATTGGACCAAATACCAGGCAGTGGAACCAACGTCCTCACTCTGGATAATCGGAATGCTTGTCGCGTCATGTGCCAACACTTTCAGCCTCCAACTAAGCAAGGTTAACGGACTTCCTGCACACTAACGTCAAAAACAACTAACTCACTTTATACCGAGCGACGCCCAAAAAAGCCATGAATGTTATTTTTTGTCAGTTGGAAACTGAAGTGTTATTTTTTGTCGAACTTTAAAAGCTGGCGAACTTCGAACAATATGGCATTAAGTACACAGGTGATATTTAGGGTTGCTGTTACGGCGCATTCAACGTTAAGCTTCTCAACGTGAATCCCTCTAAGCAAATTATTCAACTGACGCTTAAACCTTACAATACCCCTCAGCATTCTCGAATGGGTTAGTTCACCTGAGCACTTGTCTACGCGCCAAGGAGGTTGCCGTGTTTAAAAAAATTCTGGTCGTCTGCATCGGCAACATATGTCGCAGTCCTACTGCAGAAGTTTTGTTACGTGAAGCCCTCGCTCGCTCCGACATCGAAGTTAGCTCGGCTGGCCTCGCCGCCCTGGACGATAACCCTATCGAGCCTACTGCGCGAATGGTCCTTGAGGAACACGGCTACGTGCCCACTGCGCACAAAGCCAGTCAACTGACCTCAGAATCGGTATGTGGGTCGGACATTATCCTGGTAATGGAGCAAGGCCATATCAAGGGTGTTTTGAACATCGCCCCCGAAGCACGGGGAAAAGTCTTCTTGCTGGGTAAATGGCAAGACAACCGCGAAATCAGAGACCCCTACCGTCAAGGGAAACCTGCTTTTGTACATGCTTATACGTTGATAGAAGAAGCCGTACAGGCATGGGCACAGCGTCTCGCACGCTGAGTGTCATTCACCACATAGTCATCAGGGCCGATAAACTAACTTATGCAACAGTCAACCGTAGTGAATGCGCAGGATTATGACGATGACGAGATTGATCTTCTCGGCATGTTCGGAACGATGATAGATCACAAATGGTTGATTATGGCAATTACCGTGATCTTTATGATCGTGGGCATTGCGTATGCGCTGTTGGCCTCGCCCATCTATCAGGCGAATGCGCTGGTTCAAGTTGAGTCCAAAAAGAATGACCTGCTCGGGTTCTCGGATGTCAGCAGTATGCTGGGTAAAGAATCTCCTTCTACCACCGAGATCGAACTGATCAGGTCGCGTGCAATTATTGGCGAGACGGTCGATAAACTACAACTTGATATTGTCATCGTGCCGAACTACTTCCCTGTGGTAGGTGAGTTCATTTCTCGCCGTTTCAAAGGGACGGCTCAGGGCGAGGTCGCCAGTCCGTGGCTGGGTATGAACAGCTTCGCGTGGGGCGGAGAGTCTCTTAAGGTGTCTCAACTCAACCTGCCGGAAAGTCTACTCGGTAAAAAACTGACCCTCGTCGCCGGCGACAGTGGGGATTACGTACTGCTCGACGAAGACGGCAATCTGTTGGTGGAGGGCGAGAGGGGGCAAGCAGTCAATCAGCGGGGGATTAAACTTCAAATTGATGAACTGCGCGCGAATCCAGGAACGAAGTTCAGCGTTGTCCGCAACCCTCGTCTGAACAGCATTTTGGAATATCAAGACGCCTTGGATGTGCTTGAACGCGGGAAAGAATCAGGCATTCTCAATCTTTCACTGGAAAGTAAAGACGCGAGAAAATCGGTAAAGATACTAAATACCATTGCTGAGCTTTATGTACGCCAAAACGTGCAACGCACCTCGGCAGAGGCTGCTCAAAGCCTGGACTTTTTGAGAGAAAAGCTCCCAGAGATCAAAAAGGATCTGGAGAAAGCCGGGAATGCGCTGAACCAATACCAGACACGTAACAAGTCCGTGGACATCAGTCTGGAAACCAAGTCGATCCTTGAGCAGATGGTCAATTTGGATACCAACATATCCAACATGAAACTCCAGCAAGCGGAGATGGATAGAAAGTTTACCCCTGAACACCCCGCTTACCGCGCTCTTTTGACGCAGATCGGTGAGTTGACCGAAAAACAAAAGATGCTGGAGAGAAAAGTTACCAGCCTACCCGCCACCCAGCAGGAATTACTCAGCCTCACTCGCGATGTTGAGGTTGGCACTGAGGTCTACACACAGCTGTTGAATAAATCCCAGGAACTTGACGTCATGCGGGCGGGCACCGTCGGAAACGTGCGCTTGATCGATACTGCGGATGTGAATATTCAGAAGCCCGTCAAACCCAAGAAATTCTTGATCGTACTGGGCGCTACCCTATTCGGCGGTTTCTTCGCTGTGGCCCTGGTGTTATTTCGAAAAACATTGAACAAAGGGTTGGAAAACCCGGATGCGATCGAGCAATTAGGCTTGCCAGTGTATGCCTCTATTCCCTACAGCGTGTTGCAGGAATCCGAGGAAGCAAAGACCCATCGAGGTCAGGGCCTTTACAAGGCTGCCGCTTTGCTCACCCTGTCTCATCCTACCGACCTGGCGATTGAAGCGCTGCGCAGTCTGCGCACCAGCCTGCACTTTGCAATGCTGGAAGCACCTAACAACCGTTTGATGATCTCCGGTCCCAGCCCGCTGGTGGGGAAAACGTTTGTCTCGGCAAACCTCGCCGCGGTGATCGCGCAGTCAGGGCAGAGGGTCTTGTTGATCGATGTGGATATGCGAAAAGGCTATTTGCATAAAGTGTTGGGAACGCCGGCAGAAAATGGGCTGTCCGACTTGCTGGTTAAACGCTGTGATCTCATCACCGCCATACACAAAACGGATATCGAAAACTTCGATATCATCGGACGAGGGCAAATCCCTCCCAATCCGTCGGAACTGTTGATGCACTTCAACTTCAGTGAATTGTTAGATCAAGTCAGTGCCCTTTACGACCTCGTAATTCTTGATACACCGCCACTATTGGCAGTGACAGACGCCGCCATTGTTGGACGCCAGGCCGGTACCAGCTTGATTGTTACGCGCTTTGGCATGAGCCCGGCCCGTGAAATTGAATTGACTATGCGTCGTTTCTCTCAAAATGGCATACACCTGAAAGGTGCCATCTTTAACGGAGTTGAAAGACGAGCGTCGGCAGCTTATGGTTATTCAAACTACGGCTACTATCACTATGACTATAAGTCCGACAAGGCTTAAAGCGCCACCCACTGCAGGTGATTCGACTTTTCCAGTTTCACCGTGTATTCAGTAAGCGCCTACTGAGCCTCTATCGGCTTGGATGCAATTAACTAATCAATCGATATCGCTCTCAGGGACTAGCAGAACATCCTGGGGCGGTAGCGTGCCAAACACATTAACTTTTCGCACTTAAATACTTCCATAGAGAATCGACATGAAAGTCACCGTTTTCGGCATTGGTTACGTAGGGTTGGTCCAAGGCGCGGTCCTGGCCGAAGTCGGTCACGAGGTCGTCTGCGTTGATATTGATGCTGATAAGGTCCAACAACTCAAGCAGGGGCACGTACCGATCTACGAGCCGGGCTTGGAAACCTTGGTAAAAGAAAATTACGCAGCGGGTCGTCTCACTTTCACCACAGATGCAGCCTCAGCCGTGAAACATGGTGATGTGCAGTTTATTGCCGTTGGGACGCCACCGGATGAAGACGGATCGGCCGATTTGAAGTACGTGCTCGGCGTCGCCGAAACAATCGCCCAGTACATGGAAAGCCATAAGACAATCATTGACAAATCCACCGTGCCCGTAGGAACGGCCGACAAGGTCAATAGGCGTATCGTGGAAGTCCTTGCTCAGCGAGGACGTGAAGAACTGACATTCGAGGTCGTGTCAAATCCCGAGTTTCTCAAGGAAGGCTCCGCAGTCGCAGACTGTATGCGCCCTGACCGCATTGTCATCGGCACTGACAGTGCATATGCCGAGGAGGTCATACGTGAACTGTATGCACCGTTCAACCGCAACCATGAAAAAATTATTGTCATGGATGTACGGAGTGCCGAACTCACGAAATACGCGGCCAATTGCATGCTTGCCACCAAAATTAGCTTTATGAACGAAATGGCTAACCTTGCGGCGATGCTCGGCGCGGACATCGAGATGGTTCGCCAAGGCATAGGTGCTGATCCCCGTATCGGCTACCACTTCATCTACCCTGGTGTCGGTTACGGCGGATCGTGCTTTCCGAAAGATGTACAAGCGCTGATTCGCACAGCCAGCAGCGTCAATTTCGATGCCAGCATCTTGAAAGCAGTTGAACACCGGAATAATGAACAAAAAACCCTCCAGTTCAAACAAATCCATAAGCATTTTTCGGGTGATCTGGTGGGTAAGACATTCGCTGTCTGGGGCCTGAGTTTCAAGCCCAACACTGATGATATGCGTGAGGCCCCCAGCCGAGTACTTATTGAAGCGCTATGGGACGCGGGAGCCAAGGTTAGTGTCTACGATCCGGAAGCCATGGAAGAAACCCAGCGTATCTATGGCGTCCGTGACGATCTGAATTTGTGTGGCACCAAGGAAACGGCACTGAAAGATGCAGAGGCACTGGTGATTGTTACCGACTGGCCAGCGTTCAAAGCACCGGACTTCGAGTTCATCAAACAGCAGCTCCACCAGCCCGTGATTTTCGATGGTCGTAACTTGTATGAGCCCGCACGAATGAAAAAGAAAGGCATCACTCATTACTCCATCGGGCGATAAGTAAATCAGGCCTACAGCCCCCTCGAACGATCGAATTCACCATTGACACAAGCCCCCTGCCCCACCCAAACCAGAGATCTTATGCTGTGCGTCTAGATAATCGACTTCGAAGGCTGGTCAAGAATATTTTTGGGTCCGCGGCCGCCCGATTATTTAATCTGTTGATTGTAATGGCTCTTATCCCGCTCACTATTAACGCGCTGAGCGTGGTTGATTATGCATTTCTGTCAATGGCGATATCGTTATCAGTACTGTCCGCCTACGCAGACTTTGGTATTGGCTTGGCCATTGTCAACACCCTTGCGGGAGAGAGCAAAGATTCAGTGTCCGAAGGCTCACGCAAAGCGGTTTCGGTGGTCTGGTTTACATTACTGACGATTGCATGCGTGGCCCTGATCGTGACGGGCGGGTTAGCACTGTGGGTCTACCACTACGCGCCCATCGCTGACATTGCACGCTATCAGGCGATGTTGTTGGGTTCCGCCTGCGTCTTCGTGGGTTTGCCATCAGGGCTCATCCAACGGATTTTGTTCGCACGTCACCGTACGACGGAGGCTAATGCCTGGACCACCAGTGGACGCCTGCTGTCCCTGCTGTTTGTATGGGCTGTGGTAGAGAGCGGAGCCGCAAACTTGTCACTGCTCGTCTTCGGGGTGATTGGCGTACCGGTGATCATTGGCTGGGTTTCAGTGCTGGTGGTATTTCGTAGAAGCAGCATGAAACTGTTGGTGCCTCGATTTAAATATTATGACCACACCCTTTTAAAACCTTACTTGATAACGGGGCTGTCATTTTTGATTCTGCAGGTCGTTCCGTACGCGGAAGTAGGCATAAATACCTTACTGGCCGGCAGTTTGATCGGCATCGACATCGTCCCCTCGCTGGACGTGTACACCCGGCTGTATACCTATGTACCCGCCCTCGTCTCCATTGCGCTATTTCCCCTCTGGCCAGAAATTGCCAACGCAAAAGCGGAAGGGAATGGCGCCTGGATTCTAAAGATCACCCGCTGGGCTTATTACCTTACAGGGACGCTGGCGTTCATCATCAGCTTGGTTCTTTTGCTCTTCGGGGAACGACTGGTCAACGTGTGGACCCACCAAAACCTGACACTTCCTTCCCCCGTGCTGACCGGCATGGCGGTGTTCGCAGTACTCACGTGCATAGGCACTGTACAGTCGATGGTATTAAACGGTGCGGGTGTCATCAAGCAGCAGGTACAGCTCTACATCGTGTACTTATTCATTTTATTCACGGCAAAAGTATTAGCCACCTCTACACTGGGATTAGTCGGAATGATCTGGTCATTGAATGCTTGCCAGGTACTCAGGCTGGTGGTCGGAGGAAGCCTTCTCAGAAGCCACATCAAACTGACGCTCCCGAAAAATTTGCAGACAACCTGTCCTTAGCTAATAAAAAATCGCGATCGGGCTTCTCTAAAGTGGATCAACGCTCGTAGGCTTATTTATTAGATAGTGAGCGTAAACAAACTCACGACACCTTTTTCAATGGACAGCCTCGCGCAACTACCGCGCCACCTTATTGTGACTGGGACTATTCGCATGCCTGATCTTTATCCTCTACCAGGTCGACCCACGGTGCTACCTTCGCTTAAAAAAACTATCGACCTGAACAGATCTCGACTGAAAATGGCACTCCGTTTGACGCCATTATTCATCGGTTTTTTCTCCAGCCAGAAATTGTCCTTCGGCGGTGAGATTTATGCAGGAGAGATCCTTGCGCTCATTTATCTGGCGTTGAACCTGGGCCGGCTTAAGCTGGGAAAGGGTATTGGCACACTTGTTGTATTCGGTATGATTTGGACCATTTGCCAATTTATTTCCGATCAAGTCAATCAATCCGAAACCGTAGACTCGGTTAAAGGTATTGGCGCGCCCGTTATCTTTCTGTGTACGTTCGTGGCCTTATCGACATATTTTGATCGTGACATCCGGCGCATGCCATCTTTTTTAATCGGTGCCTATCTCGGCGCTATCCCTCAATTTATTTTATTTCCCAGTGAGTACTTCCTGGGCAATGCTTGGAAATGGGGGATAGGGCAACTGGTCATCGCACTCTTTGCCACGATTTACACTTTTTTCATTGCGCGGAAAAAAAATGCCCATCTCATCCTGTTGATATCGATTTTTTCAATCTTCAGTTTTTTTAACGATTCACGCAGCATGGCCATTTTTCCACTTCTCGCGGTCACCGCTTATACACTGCTCAGTCGAAAACGTCTTGCAGCAGCCCTCAACAGTATGAAAGGACCATTTGCCGCGACTAAAATGCTTTTTTTTATTTTTGCATTCCTTCTATTAATCAATGCCGTCTTTACCTCGATTTTTTCATCAGACTGGTTCCTGGATAAACTGCCCGAAGAGTCGGCGAAGAAATTTCAGATTCAGGCCAGTGGTGAATATGGCGCTCTGCTCGGGGGGCGCAGTGAAATGCTTGTGTCTGTGGGTGCTTTCCTCGACAAACCCTTATTGGGGCATGGCTCATGGGCAAAAGACACAGGGGGTTATCAGGACAAACTGACCGCGCTTAAATTTGCATTGGGCTATTCGGAAAAAGACGAAGCAAACTACAACACGGATCTCATACCGGTCCATTCCTACCTCATGGGTGGACTGGTCTGGGCTGGCGTTGGCGGTGGTCTTTTCTGGATAGTCATGAGTCGCTGGTTATTAATCGAGTTTATTAAAAACTTCAGATTTCTCGGATTTTATTTCTATAACGGCATCATAGAGTTGTTCTGGAATATTATGTTCTCACCCTTTGGTGCGAGTGCACGGTGGAGTACAGTCATATTCATTGCTGCGCTCTACTGCTACTCAAGACACCTGTCAAAGCACGGAAAACCACATTGAAAATCTCAATTGTCACCATTTCATTTAACCAGGCTGACTATCTAAAAAAATGCATAGACTCAGTCCTGTCACAACATTTCAACGACCTCGAATATATTGTCGTTGACCCTGGCAGCACTGACGGTAGTCGAGAAATAATCGAGTCGTATGGGGATCGATTAATTAAGGTTTTCGAAAAAGATACTGGCGCCGCCGACGGCCTTAACAAAGGATTTTCACGCGCCACTGGCGATATTTTCGGCTTTATCAACTCCGACGATGAGTTGCTTCCTGAGGCGTTGGAAAAAGTCGCTGAAGCTTTCCGGACAAACACTCAAACCAGCGTTATTTCTGGTTGTGGTTACTTTGTTGATGCCTCTGGCGCGTTTATAAAATCAATTACGCCATCGAAATTTACGGCTTGGCGGTACGCGTATGGCGCAGTTTCAGTCTTTCAACAAGGCACTTTTTTTCGTAGCGAATGGTTTAGAAAGGTAGGCGGCTTCAATACTGAAAATCGTACATGCTGGGATGGCGAACTGTTTTTAGAGATGGCCCTGGCAGGCGCCAGTTTCAACACCATGGGTGAAGACTTGGCTATTTTTCGCTTGCATGACGCCTCCATCACTGGGAGCGGGCGCCTGAATGAATTGTATGCGAGGGACGCTGATCGTCTTTTCCGCTCAGCGCTCAAACGGCCACGGTCCGAACGAGACCGTTACATTGCGATTCTGGCAAGGCTGCGCAAATGGCTTCTTGAGCCTTCATGGCTGATACGACGTATAGCCCGACTCCGATAGTTGCAGGATAACTTGATATGCATACCGATTCCCCCGCCCTTCGAAGACTGGTTATCTGGGAGCCGTCACTGTCCCCGCACAAGGCAGATTTCTTCACGGCACTGGCACGCTTGAACCCTCAACTGGAGTTGATTTGCTGTGCCGATAAAGAACTCTCTGAGAGTCGTCGCGCGCTCGGCTGGAGTGTTCCTGACCCAATAGGCTACACAACACTCGTTGCCCCCAATCTCCAAACTATCGAATCGTTAGTGGCAGAGTCCGTTTCAAGTTCGCTGCACATCTTTTCAGGGATAAGGTGGGTTCCAACGATCCTCAAAGGACTGACATCCATTAAAGCCAATAAAGCGCGCTATGCCATTATGTCTGAACCACGCGTCGCCTCAGGCTGGTCTGGTGCATTGCGGTGGCTGCAGTCCTGGGGCGAGGAACGCTATCACCGTCGCCACGCTGCGTTCATCCTGGCCATCGGTCGTAATGGACCACCGTGGTTTACATCGATTGGCTATCCTGCGGAAAAAGTCATTCCATTTGCTTACTTCATATCCCCTCCGATCGTGAAGCCCCATATACCGCCGTCTACCGAAAAACTCCGCATCGGCTACTTGGGACGTTTGGTGAAGTCAAAAGGTATATTTGATGTGGTGGACGCGCTGGCACAATTGAACGGCCGCGTAACGTTCGATATTGCCGGTGGCGGCCCCGAAGCAGAAGCAATGAAAGCCCACTGTATTTCAGCCGGCGTCGAAGCGACATTCCGGGGCGTATTGCCCATGAGCGAAATTAATTGTTTTTTCCGTCAGATCGATGTCCTGATATTAGCCTCTACCACGTCCGATGACGGGTGGGGTGTTGTTGTCAGCGAAGCCCTCATGTGCGGGGTCGCCGTTGTGGCCACCACAACCGTCGGCGCCTCGATAGTCCTGGACCGAAGTCTCTTTGGTCGCTGCGTTCCACCCAATAACCCTACTGCGATTGCCGATGCCATTGAACAGCTAAGAGACACAGGCGAACTAAAACCTGCCAAGAGAACGCTACGCACTACAACGGCAGTGAACATTCTCTCAGCGTATGCGGGTGCTGAATATCTCATGCAGGTGATTTCATGGAGTGACGGTCACGGTGCTCGACCGCAGGCTTTTTACCAGAAACATGACAAATGCAGTTAGTGGCCCCCCTCTCTCCTCAGTCGAGGACTCTTAACGTTCCGCCAGGTAATAACGGGCTAAAAACCTCAACCAACACGTGATAAAAACTCAATCCAGCCTGTTAGTTTTTGTCGAATTAAAACCGTCGCCGGCGATCAGGACTATGCGTATCGTCGCCACATCCACCGACTATAAGTGCATCGTTTCGCCTCGTGAAATTGGGCACACGATCAAGACCCATTAATGATCGAGCAGACAGTATGAACAATGCTTTTTTGATCGTTACTGCATATAGTATTTCCCTGCTTTTTTTAAGCGTGTCCTTTGCGCGTCTCAACCTCTTGACCGAGCATACCTTCTTGAGGTCTTCGCCCATTGATGCCCTTCGCGGACTGCTGGCCACGTCTGTGGTTTGTCATCATTTTGTTGTGACCTACCACTGGAAGGTCAGTGGGGTTTGGGAGCGTCCACAAAGTGCCATTTTAAATAATATGGGGGTGGTGCCAGTTTCGCTTTTCTTCATGATAACCGGCTTTCTATTTTTTGGAAAAATATACCAAAAAAATCCGCATTGGAACCTTCTACTGAGGTCAAGAATTCAAAGAGTGATGCCACTTTATATATTTGTCGTCCTCATGGTCTTTGTCATTAGTCTTATGAAAACCGGTTTTGTTTTTGATGCCGACACCAAGGGACTCATAAAAGGCCTGGTGAGCTGGGGGCTTTTTGTCGGTTCGTCTTTTAATGGGTCGCCAGACAGCGTTCATATGACATCCGGCGCGCATTGGACACTCCGATATGAATGGCTTTTTTATTTATCTCTTCCCGCAGTGGCTGCTATTTTCAATAGGCGCTGGTACGGCAAATATCTCGCCTTATCAGTAACGGTAATGATAGTGGCGATCCCAGGCATTTACCTCGGCTTGGTAGTTCCTAAATTAGCCCTGCTATTCTTTATTGGTTTTATTCCCGCAATCATAAATATAAATTTTCCGGCGTTTTCGTCGTTTGCCAAATCGAGGACGGCGTCTGTTGTGGTTTTAGCTTTTATCGCCTCTGGGATGTTTATTGACCAAGGATATTCTATTTTCCAGATGCTGCTACTGGGTATCCCCTTCATCATGATTGCCCTTGGCAATACTATCTTTGGTGTACTGGAAAGCAAGGGGCTCAAGACCCTGGGCGAAGTGAGCTATAGTATCTACCTGATTCACGGACTGATTCTTTATATGCTGTTTTCAGTATTTAACGTATTTTCCTTCGAGAAGGGCAGCGCACTTCAATATATCGCATCATTACCGATTGTACTTGCGCTGGTCTCAGCTGTTTCCGTTTTGACTTTTTCCGCGATAGAAAAGCCATTTATCTTTGTAAGGGATAAAAAGCTCACAGCACTCCCCTGATGCGATCAGTTTATTGACTGGCTGTATGGACCTTCCTGCAAGTTGGGCGCGACAGCAAAATTGGCTGCTGACGTGCCCCAAACAACTATTGGCCACCCCTTCATGATCAGCGATTACTCATGCTCTGGGCCCTTTCGGTGGAGCCTGGGCTTATTGAACAACGCAACGGAGTACCCTCATGAAAAGTCCAAAGTTATTGGTAGAGCGCATCGGCCTATTTCCTTCTTCAGGGAATATACATATCGAGGTGAATAACTCGACCCGTGTCCTCGAACGCATGCAGGTGCTGTACGCCGACCACTCCCTGGACAGCGATGACTCCGGCGCCGGGCTGTCCATGGTTTTCGCCGACTGGCGTTTCAAGCTGCAGGTCAGTGATGCACTGTCGGTGTGCCTGTGCGTGGAAAGCCGTGGCGACAGCCAGTTCATGCAGGTCAAGACCGATGAGTTGCTGGCTAATATCTCCGGCACCGAGGAGCGGCCATGAACCTGTGGGAGGACCTGCGCCGTAGCCATGCCCTGAGAAAACTCACGCGCATTTTCGAAGGGCTTGTGGAGCCAGCAGTCGGCGCTCAGTACCAGCAGAACACCCGGGCAATAGGCTACTGGCTGGACCAGTTGCAAGGCAGCTCACCCCAGCAAATCACCCATGCGCTGCTCAAGCAGATGCAGGGTGCACAACGTCGGGGCGATATGCGGCAGTTCAATGCGCAAACGGTGCTGCTGGAACTGATGGTGGAGAGCAACCGCGCCCTGGACCTGGCGACCTATTCGGCCTTGCCACGCGCGGCGCCCAGACGCCAGGCCGGTTCCTGATGGGCTTGTTCGGCCCCTGAAAGGCTCACGGCAACGCGGTTGAGCAGCAACTCCGCGTTATATTTGGGCACCAGCGCACAGGCCAGCAAAAACACCAGCCCACCGCTCATGAACGAGGGGGATACCTTGACGTTGGCGGTATCAATACGCCAGAGAAAGGTAATCGCGGCGACGGCGCCCAGTGCGGCACCGGCCAGGGCTTCATTCAGTGGGTGTATATAGGGAGCGACACAATAAGCACTGAACCCGATACTTAGCGTGAGCGCCACACACGCCGCCGGCCAGCGCCACGCCAAATTGAACTGGCGCGCCAACATACTTGTTGCCACCGTCACCATTAAACAGGTGTTCATGGCATGGCCGCTTATTACTGCAATGTCCACGTGCTGGAAAGATAAACCCCACCCTTTGAACATTAACTTACTAGCCGCCACAATCGAATAAGTCACACCGACCGTCATGACCCACGCCCGAAGCGCCCAAGGGGAGGAATACCTTAACCAGACAGCAATCACCACCGCGGCCGGAATCATGACGGTGATACCGCCATATTGCGCAAGTTCTGCCCGCATCAATGCTCAACCTTCGAGGTGCCGTTTTCGGCGCCCATCAGACCTTAGCCCTGGGCAAAATACAACGTTATCTAACGTCAGCCTTACTCACAAAATGCAATTTACTGATCAAACAACTAAACTATGATTCTATATTTTAATAATTAGAATAGAACCAAACGGCATTTTACACAGGCTTTGGCTGGCCCTACCGTGTATGAACATAACCGACCCCCTGCCCGGTGGAGGTGTTAACCCCGTACTCGACAAGGACAGACCATGAGCATTGAATTCATCGGCTATATCGGTGGCCATCACGCATCTGAGATCCACCCGCGCAGCGGCCCGACCCTGCAACCGGACTACGTGGAGACCGTGGCCCGGGCCCACGAAGAGGCCGGCTTCGACCGCGCCCTGGTGGCCTTCCACTCCAACAGCCCGGACAGCACGCTGATCGCCTCCCATGCGGCCAGCGTGACGAAAAAACTGCAATTCCTGATTGCCCACCGCCCCGGCTTTGCCCAACCGACCCTGGCAGCGCGCCAGTTCGCCACCCTGGATGTGTTCAACGGCGGGCGTACCGCCGTGCATATCATCACCGGGGGTGACGACCGCGAACTGCGCGCCGACGGCAGCCATATCGGCAAGGACGAACGCTACGCGCGCACGGACGAATACCTGAGCGTGGTGCGCCAGGAATGGACCAGCGAACAGCCCTTCGACTTCGCCGGCACTTACTACCAGGTGGAGGGCGCGCACTCTGCGGTGAAGTCACCGCAACAGCCGCATATCCCACTGTACTTTGGCGGCTCCTCCAAGGCCGCGATTGAAGTGGCAGGCAAACATGCCGATGTGTACGCGCTGTGGGGCGAGACCTATGAGCAAGTGCGCGAAATCGTGACCCAGGTGCGGGCTGAAGCGGCCAGGCACGGGCGCACGATTCGCTTCAGCCTGTCGTTGCGGCCGATCCTCGCCGAGACCGAGGAACTGGCGTGGGCGCGGGCCGAGAGCATCTTGCAGCAGGCGACGGCGCTGGCGCAGAAGAACGGTTTTGTGCGGCGTGAACCGCCAAACGAAGGTTCACGCCGCTTGCTCGCGGCGGCGGCGCAGGGGGCGCGACTGGATAAGCGTTTGTGGACTGGGATTGCCGGGTTGCTGGGCGCACAAGGTAACTCCACCTCGTTGGTGGGCACCGCTGAGCAAGTTGCGGAGGCCTTGGTAGATTATTACGACCTCGGTATCACCACCTTCCTGATTCGTGGGTTTGATCCGCTCAACGATGCGATCGACTATGGCAAGCGGTTGATCCCCCTCACCCGCCAGCTGATTGCTCAACGCGAGCAGAAAGTCGCCTGACAACCACTACAAAAACCAAGGAGGGAGGGGCGGTGCGACGATTCGACTTGCCCCCGATGGCCATGCCCCGATGGCGGTGTATCAGTCAGCTCATCTGTCACTGACCCACTGCTATCGGGGGGGCAAGTCGAATCGTCGCACCGCCCCTCCCACACTTTGATCTTCACCAGGCTCCGGATCAGTTCTTATAGTCGGTATCGTTGCGCTCCAACTGCCGAATCAGCGCATTCCAATGCCGCGCCACACCCGGCCCCTCGCCGCTGGCAAACGCCTTGGCCTGTTGCTCGACCTTCGCCACCACTTCAGCTGGCGGGAAGATCAACTCCGCATTCCCCGCTGCCTGCGCCGCGACCTGGATATTGCACGCGCGCTCCAGCTGTTGCAGCTGTTGAAACGCATGTTCAACGCTGACACCCGCGGTCAGCAGCCCATGGTTACGCAGGATCATCACGCTCTTGTCGCCCAGGTCGGCCACCAGGCGCTCACGTTCGTCGAGGTCGAGGGCCACGCCTTCGTAACCGTGGTAAGCCACACGCCCCGAGAAGCCGATGGAGTGCTGGGAGATAGGCAACAAGCCGTCCTTCTGCGCCGACACCGCAATGCCGTCGCGGGTGTGAGTATGCAACACAGCGTGCAGGTCATGGCGTGCGCCGTGGATGGCACTGTGGATCACGTAGCCGGCGTAGTTGATGCCCAAGCCGGTAGGGTCGTCGACGATGGTACCGTCGAGGTCGACCTTGACCAGGTTGGAGGCACTGATTTCATCGAACAATAGCCCGAAGGCGTTGATCAGGAAGTGCTCGTGCGGCCCCGGTACACGGGCGGAGAAGTGGGTGTAGATGTGGTCGGTCCACTTGTACACGGCCGCCAGCCGGTAAGCGGCGGCCAGTTTGACGCGCACGTCCCATTCTTCGGGAGTGACACGCTGGCGAACATGGTTGGAAACGCTGGAAATCGGAGTGACGCTGCTCATGGCAAAACTTCCTGGATGGCCTTAAGGACTTCCAAGCAAGCCTAGGGGATGGAAAAAAATAAGAAAAAGCACATTTTAATCTAAGCTAATTATTATTTTTTTTCATAACACCCACACCACCAACACAAAGCCCCCTCCCACATTTTTGATCTCTATACACCCAGTCAAACCGGAGCTGTTGCCCAAGGCAGTGAATGCCAAGAATGCCTTGAAGGCTTGCACAGTCCAAATGTGGGAGGGGGCTTGCCCCCGATGGCAGTGGGTCAGCGACAGACGAGCTGACTGATACACTGAAGTGCGCCCCAGAAGTTGGACACCCATCCAATTTCTGGGGCGTTTTCATGAGCAAGTACACCACGCAGTT
>NZ_JBXAFK010000028.1:0-95621 GCF_058793055.1 Pseudomonas sp. MPR-R2A5 | reverse complement strand
CATAACCAATCCATGACATTGGACGCACAGTATATCGTTACCATTAGATAAATGAATTAACCGCTCAGTCCACTAGCGGTCTCAGACCCGATAAAACCGACCTCTAAAGAAGCAGTCACCAAGCTTAAGGCTGATAACGTAAAAATCATCATGGCCACGGGAGACGGGCTCACCACCGCACGTGCTGTCGCCAAGGAGATGGGTATTGAAGAGGTTCATGGTGAAGTGAAACCTCAGGACAAGGAGCGCCTGGTGGCGGACCTCCAGCAATCCGGTCGAAAGGTTGCCATGGCCGGCGACGGTATCAACGACGCACCGGCCTTGGCGCGAGCAGATGTGGGCATTGCCATGGGTACAGGGACTGACGTCGCGATGAATAGCGCGCAGCTCACGCTGGTAAAAGGCGACCTGATGGGGATTTTACGGGCACGGGCACTTTCGGTTGCAACGGTAAAAAACATGCGGCAAAACTTGGGGTTCGCCTTCCTTTACAACTCAATGGGTATTCCCCTCGCCGCAGGCCTGCTCTATCCACTGACGGGGCACCTTCTGTCTCCAATGATTGCTGCGTTAGCCATGAGCGTCAGTTCTGCGTCTGTAGTTTTCAATGCTTTGAGGCTGAGGAATACCCGAATTGAATGAGCGTAACCGATGCTCACAGCCCGCTATACATAACTCTTGACCTTACCGTGGTGTCAACGTTGATCTTGTTGTTGCGGTGAAAATAGACTGCTCAGCACAAGAGGAATAACCATGTTCGTCTTAAACGTATCAGGCATTGGTTGCGGTAGCTGCGTCAGCAAAATCACCAAAGCAATTCAGTCACTGGACAGCGAGGCTATGATTTCCGTGGATCGCGCAGCAGGTAAGGTAAGCGTTGAAAGCAGTGAAAACCCAGAGCAAGTCCGTAAAACTGTCGAAGCACTCGGTTTCCCTTCCCAAATCAGCGCCTGAGGCGCTGATTCCCTCGCTGGGTAAAGTTTATTATTCACCTCGCAGAGCTTTAAGTAGCCCCTTAAATGCTCCATTTAATCTAGTAAAGGCGGTTTCGAAATGAATTTCATTTTCCGTATACTTTGCGACCTCGACCTGTTGATCCACAGTATTTTGATCAATGGAAGGTTGGTTCGGCGTACTGTAAAGCAAAGCACCGCCGTGAATATCACTTACTAATTCGTTTACGGCAATATGTTTTGGGTTTGTTGTTTTTAAAGAGAACGGAGTAGCCAAACCTCCTTTTGTTTGGCTAGCCAGTACAGCAGAAAAGTCCAAGTCCCTGGCCTTAAAGTTAGGAGTGTCGGCATTAGCGATATTATTGCTAAGTACCTCAGCTCGTTGGCTGCGAAAACGTAATGCTCTTTCTGCGGAGCCAAGCGCTTTGTCAAAATTAATACTCACCGGTGGCCACCTTTAGTTACGCTGCCATTTAATTCCCACCTATCGAACACTCAAGTGCTTAACGTAGTGCGTCCGAGCCGATGTATGATTTCAGCGAAAAACTCAAAAAACGCCACGCCATCGTGCAGTGACCGGAAACTTACAACGCCGCACAGGTAAATTTTAGATGGTGGATGGAGGTTATGTGTCGTTGGATAGCTTAGACCTTACGGACTAATCACTCTGCATCTCAAGAGAAATATCGCAACCTGACACAACTGTAATATTGGCCTAAGCTTCCTGACAGGGGATGAGTCTTATAGTCCTATTGAGCCTCAAGCTCACCCCCTAGAGTCAACGACTGATGTGGATTCAGGGGTCACCAATAATCATCCGAGGCCCCCCAAATGAACCCTATCAAAACCTTGTTCGTCATCGCGGCTCTGACCGTCTCTTCTTTGGCTATGGCTGAAGGGGGTGGTGACCGGACTTTCGCACGCATGGAAGTGGCCAGGAATAATTCGATGGAATCGTACCGAGTAGCTCAAACGCAAAATGCCCAACATCCCGTCGCTGAAAGCAAAGCCAAGGCGATGGATCACAAGAATTGCTAAATAGCTAGCCCTCCAAGCTGACAGAAATGTAATCACTGCGGTGGTTTAAATGTGGCAATTTCTGAGCTCGCTTGCCGTAAGAGTTTGTCTTTTGTGACGGTGGGCAAAGCTGATCCGGGCAACTCATGATCGGTTGTTTCGCACGGCTTCCCTTTTGACTGATTGGAAATAAACGGCATGCATTCCAAAACCTCTAGACGGACATTCGTAAAAGGCTTGGCCGCTGGTGGCATTCTCGGCGGCTTTGGCCTTTGGCGCACTCCAGTATGGGCGGTGACAAGTCCAGGTCTGCCGAGCGTACTCACCGGCAATGAATTTGATCTGTTTATTGGTGAAACACCTGTAAACATTACCGGCTCGCCGCGAACAGCCATGACCATCAATGGATCATTGCCAGGACCTTTGCTGCGTTGGCGCGAAGGAGAGACAGTCACCCTGCGTGTAAAAAACCGCCTGGACCAAGACACCTCAATCCATTGGCACGGGATCATTCTGCCGGCCAATATGGACGGTGTACCTGGCTTGAGTTTCCATGGCATCGCACCCGACGGCATGTACGAGTACAAGTTCAAGGTTCATCAGAATGGTACGTACTGGTACCACAGCCACTCGGGCTTACAGGAGCAGGCAGGGGTTTACGGGCCAATCGTTATCGACTCGAAAGAGCCTGAACCTTTTCAATACAACCGCGACTATGTGGTGATGTTGACTGATTGGACCGATGAAGATCCTAGTCGCGTCATGGCCAAGCTTAAGAAACAGTCGGGCTACTACAACCACCATAAACGCACCGTTGGTGATTTTATCGACGATGTCAGTAAGCAAGGTTGGTCAGCTACAGTAGCTGACAGGAAGATGTGGGCTGAAATGAACATGAGCCCAACCGACCTTGGAGACGTCAGCGCAGATACTTACACCTATCTCATGAATGGCCAGGCGCCAAACGGTAACTGGACCGGTATTTTCAAGCCGGGTGAGAAGCTACGACTACGCTTTATCAACGGCTCGGCGATGAGCTATTTCGACGTCCGCATTCCTGGTTTGAAAATGACCGTTGTGGCCGCCGACGGCCAACACGTCAACCCAGTGAGTGTTGACGAATTCCGCATCGCCGTAGCTGAAACGTATGACGTGATCGTAGAGCCTGCCAGTGAAGAGGCTTACACCATCTTCGCCCAGTCTATGGATCGGACGGGTTATGCACGCGGAACCCTCGCTCTTCGTGAAGGGCTAGTTGCTCAGGTACCTGCTATAGATCCACGTCCAATCGTCACTATGGATGACATGGGGATGGGCGGTATGGCTGGTATGGACCATGGCAGCATGGCTGGTATGGGCGGCGCAGAGAAGACACCAGGTGACATGTCCGGCATGGCGGGCATGGCGGGCATGGACCACAGCAAGATGACCGGTATGGACCAAAGTGACATGACCGGGATGACCGGCATGGACAGCGGTGACATGACTAACATGGCGGGCATGGATCACAGCAAGATGGCTGGGATGGGCAATGGTGATATGTCAGGGATGGCTGGCATGGGTGGTATGGGTGGAGAAATGCAGACACACCCTGCCTCTGAAACCAACAATCCCCTGGTTGATATGCAAGCCATGAATCCAACGCCAAAGCTAAGTGATCCGGGCATAGGCTTGCGGAACAATGGTCGTCGAGTGCTCACTTACTCCGACTTGAAAAGCACTTTCCAAGACCCTGACGGCCGCGAGCCAAATCGTACCATCGAGCTTCATTTGACCGGTCACATGGAGAAGTTTTCGTGGTCGTTCAACGGCATCAAATTCTCTGACGCCGAACCGCTGCGCCTGAAGTATGGCGAGCGTCTGCGCATCACCTTGGTGAACGACACCATGATGACACACCCCATCCACCTTCACGGCATGTGGAGTGACCTTGAGGACGAGAACGGCAAGTTCATGGTGCGCAAGCACACGATCGATATGCCACCAGGTACCAAACGCAGCTATCGAGTCACCGCTGATGCCTTAGGCCGTTGGGCATATCACTGTCACCTGCTTTTCCATATGGAAATGGGCATGTTCCGTGAAGTACGGGTTGATGAGTAAAGGAGACGATCTGTGAGCACATACCGAAATCGTAATTCCCTCGTGGGTTGCCTCTTTGCCGCTGTCCTGCTGGGTGGACTCTCGTCCACGGTGCTGGCAGAGGAAAATGGCAGCGACCATTCAACCACTGTTCCTGTTACAGCAACGGACAAGCCAGCAACGGCAAACGATTCGAAGCTAGATCACGGGGCGATGGACCATAGCCAGATGAGCCATGAGTCGATGGATCATGACCAAAAAACCAAAAAGGCAGATTGAGATCATGACCAGTAAGTTTTTACGCCCAACGCTGATGGCACTTGCAGTCTCTACCGGTCCAGCATTCTTTTTCATGGCTCAAGCCGCTGAAGAGATGGATCCGTCGATGGCGATGCCATCAAGTGCGGACGCAAAGTCTTCAACTGCACAAAAATCCAAACCCGCCAAACCGAAAGATGCCGCGATGGATCACTCCAAGATGGACCACGGCTCAATGGGAGCCATGGACCATAGCAAGATGGGGGCTATGGATCACAGCGATAACGGGCAAATGGACGGTATGGAAAGCATGGATGGAGGGGCGACTACCACAAGCCGAACCCCAATCCCCGTACTTACCGACGCTGACCGGGCCGCCGCTTTTCCAGACTTACCAGGCCATGGTGTGCACGATAAAAAAATTAACTCGTTCATCCTCCTGGATAAATTTGAGTACCAAGACGCTGACAACGGTAGTGCGCTGGCTTGGGATGCAAAAGGGTGGATCGGCGGTGACGTCGATCGCCTATGGTTGCGTTCGGAAGGCGAACGTACCAATGGCGTAACCGAGAACGCTGAACTTCAGGCTCTGTGGGGACACGCCATCGGTCCTTGGTGGGATGTCGTCACCGGCATTCGACAAGACTTCAAACCTGGGTCACCTCAAACATGGGGAGCGCTCGGTATTCAGGGCATGGCCCTCTATAACTTTGAAGCTGAAGCGACTGCTTATATTGGTGAGAACGGTCAAACCGCAGCTCGGTTTGAAGGCGATTACGACATCCTGTTGACCAATCGCCTGATCTTGCAGCCGACCGCCGAAGTAAACTTGTACGGGAAAAATGATCCTCAGCGCGGCATAGGATCTGGATTGGCCAACACCGAACTAGGCCTGCGGTTGCGCTACGAAATTACTCGTCAATTCGCACCCTACATTGGTGTTAGCTGGAATCGCTCATATGGTAAGACGGCTGACCTAGCCAGCGATGAAGGGGAAAAGACAAACGAGGCCCGGTTTGTAGCTGGTATTCGGATGTGGTTCTGAGCGATTTGAGCACTAGCCCTACGAATTCAAATGATCGGGGAGTTGGCTCCCCGACTCTAAAGTAGATCCTTCAATGTAACCTTTGCAGCGGCATGAACGCTTGAGTGGGGTTCTATTGCTTCGTAGAACATCTCGCCGTCTCCAAGGGAAAAGGAAATATTCATGACAGGTAGCTTCCGACTTTCAAGTCGATTTCTGCGTATTGCAACATTCGCTGCGCTGTTCATCGGCTCAACGGCTCAAGCGGCGCAGGCCCTGACCATCGATGTGCATCGAGATGCAAACTGCGGATGCTGCAAAAAATGGATTCAGCATCTTGAGGCCAATGGCTTCACCGTCATTGATCATGTAGAAACCAACATGAGTGCTGTCAAACAAGATCTAGGTGTCGCTCCACGACTCTCGTCTTGTCACACTGCGATGATCAACGGGAAGTTTGTTGAAGGTCATGTGCCAGTTGAGCAAATAATTGCGATGAGTAAGCGTGACGACCTTCTCGGGATCGCTGCTCCTGGAATGCCAGCAGGTTCTCCAGGAATGGAAGTCGACGGAGTACATGAGACCTACCAAATAATCGGCCTGACCAAAGCCGGCGTAGATCAGGTCATTGCTGAATACCCCGCAAACTAATCCCACCTCATCCATTCGGCCACAGCATGGTCCCAGCTCATGGCCATGCAGCGGGACATGCTATGTTGATTTCATTCTCAAGCAATACGCAAAGGACGATCAGCAACAAGCTGTAAAGGCGCGCCTGCGCCGAATCGGATAACCCCGTACCGCTGTCCTCAATAACAATTTGAGATGACGCCATGCTCCGTCTGCTGACAAGCACTGCGCATCTGACCACGATAGTGCTAAGTTCGGGTGGCGTTGCCACTCAGCTTGCCTTTCCGAATCTGGACATCTGTCTCGGCTGAAAGCGTAGAAAAGTTAAATTACAGTGGTTTGAGAGTTCTTTTTTTGCAGGCTTTTCAGACGCAGGGTCGCGCGTTGTACAGCGGCCATTTTTTCTGGACGCTTCATTCGTTTCCATTTTCTGATGTCTTCCTTGGTGCGACCGCAGCTGACGCACAGTTCGCTGTTCAACTGGCAGACAGAAGTACACGGATTCTCGATGTCCTTGGCCATTGGTCAATTCCTCGGCGAACTTATGCGAACTACGGGCTCATTGCTAAGCCTGAACGGCGACCTGATCGGGTGAAACAGCGCCCGGCTTCGTGCGGTACTCAACTGTCAGATGAGTGATCTCATGAACTGTCGCAAGCCGTTCTCGTATGTTTTGTGCATTCACTGCTGGGCTGCCTAGAACACTCACAATAGCGGCGCGGGCTTGCGGCCCTACCTGCCAGACATGAAGATCTATGATCGAAGCATCTCCCTGTCGCTCAACCAGTTCACGAATCTCTTCAGCGACATGATCATCTGTCTGGTCTAGCAATACACTCGCAGTCACCCGCATCAACGACCAAGCCCAGCGTGCGATGACAACTGCACCCACAATCCCCATTGCAGGGTCGAGCCAGACCCAACCAAGGTAACGACCAGCAAGCAGTGCTGCGATGGCCAGAACCGAAGTCAGTGCATCTGCAATGACGTGAATATAAGCAGAGCGCAGATTATTGTCATGACCATGTGCATGGTGAGATTCATCTTGGCCGTGGTCATGCCCATGGTGATGATTATGACCGCCAGACAGCAAAAGCGCGCTCACCACATTCACTGCTAATCCGACAATTGCGATAAGAGTCGCTGTCCCGAATTGCACTTGAGTCGGTTGAAAGAGACGAAATAGCGACTCTCCGGCAATTCCCAAAGAGACCAGTCCCAAAATCAGAGCAGATGCGAAGCCACCCAAGTCTCCAACCTTGCCAGTTCCAAAACTGTAGCGAGCATTTGAGGCATGTCTTTTTGCGTAACCGTAAGCAGCTGCGGCTATGCCAAGTGCTCCAGCGTGTGTTGCCATGTGAAATCCATCAGCAAGCAACGCCATTGAGCCAGTGAGATAACCTGCGGTGATTTCAGCAACCATCATTACGACGGTCAGAGCCACTACCCACAAGGTTCGCTTGGCGTTTTCTTCATGTGATTTCCCCAGGAACATATGGTCGTGGGAATAGTCGGTGTACGAATTACTCATCTGGGCAAATCCTATTTGGAATAGCGGCGAATGGCTTCGAGAAGCTCATCGACGCCTTTCGCTCTTTCTTCGTTGCTGAGTGTCGGATTCGCAACGTGTTCACGAGCGTGGTCTTCGATAATTTCATCCATCAGCCCATTGATAGCGCCACGGGCAGAAGCGACCAAAAGCAGGGTTTTCGAGCAGTCATCATCAGAGTCGAGTGCTCGCTCAATCGCCTGGACTTGCCCAGCGATTCGCTTTACACGCTTAAGAAGATTGTCTTTGCTTGATCTCATATGACCCATACCATACCCCCCCTACCTATATTGAGAGTATGTTCACACGTTCCAATCAGCCATACAACCCCAGGGACGCTCGCCGCCGGGATGGATATACCAACAGTTTCTTCAATCCACAAAAAAAGGCGCCACTAGGGCGCCTAAGCCGTCTCCAAACCAAAGGAGAAACAAGGAGACGGGGTGTATCGGGGATACCGGACAGTTGATGCCGATGGCTAATGCCCGTTAAAGGAGTTGCAGTGGATATTCAACAATCAGTCTGACCTCGTCCAAATCAGATTCGAAATCGGTAGCTCGTGTCGTTGCTTGGCGGACACGTAAAGACATGTCCTTCAGTGAGCCTGACTGGATGACATACTTAGCCTCGATGTCTCGCTCCCAACGCTTTTGGTCCTGCAATGGGGCACCGTCCGCTCCGCGACGCATGTACACGCTGTTTGCGTTGGAATAGTCCGCATCCCAACCCTTAGCGTAGCGGGTCATGAAGCTCAGACCGGGGATGCCGAAAGCCTGCATATCTAGATCGTAGCGCAGCTGCAAGGATTGCTCTTTCGGTGAGTTGAAATCGCTGTACTGAATGGAGTTATCCAAAAAAATTGAGTCGGACTGGCGAAGGTAGTCAAAGTCGTCGTTACCATTATTGCGCTGGTAACCAACGGTCACGGCGTGCGCTCCGAATTTGACCCCGGTCTTGCCGCTCCAGATCTTGTTATCGAAGCTTCCCAGAAGTTTTTCACCCTCATCAACCGCTCGGTAGTAATTAAAGCCGCCAATTAGCGATACGCTTTCTGAGAGTGGATAGCTCAATGTGGTGCCCGCGTAGTATTGGTTCCACACATCCTTGAATTGGCTGGTGTAAAGACTCACACCTACGTGTTCATTGACCGTGTAATCGCCCCCTAGATAAGCGATCCATGGAGCATCTACTACACCGGCGTAAAAAGTTGAAAAGCCGTCACGCATGCTACTGGAATTGGGTTGGCTCATCGCATGCAGCCGGCCCCCCTGAAGGGTCAGGCCTTTGATGCTGGTATTAGTGAACGTTGCACCCCGGAAACTCTCCGGGAGAAGTCGGGAATCCCCATAGGCAACGACAGGCGTCGATGGAAATACGTCGCCTACCTTGACGACTGTATCCAGGAAACGCACTTTTGCGGCCCCGCCTACTTTTGAGTAGGAGTCTTCAGGTTGGCCTTTGCTATTGTGCGGCAAGACATCGACTGAGCTACGGGCTCCCGAGCGACCATCACCTGAATCGAGCTTGAGGCCTTCCATTGCAAACGCATCAATGCCGAAGCCTACGGTACCTTGAGTAAAGCCTGATTCGAATCGGCCAATGATGCCATGAGCCCATTCGGCTGAGTAACCATTGCCCGTGGGGCTTGATTGACCCTTTCGATAATCACGATTGAGATAGAGATTCCGATTGAGAATACTAAAGGTGCTCCCCTCAATGAACCCTTCAGGCTTTTGCTCCACAGCTACTGCAACTTGCCCCATGCTCATGCCAAGGGAAATGAGAGAAAGACCATAAATGCTTTTATTGTTCATTTAACACTCCAGGCTTTAGCTTGGCAGAGTTTCTTTATGAAATATTTTTTATAATTATAAAAGCCACCAGCACGTGAGGATTTCTCCTACGTGCCGGCAGACATAATTTCATACAATAGATAACTCCAGCGTGACCTGAAAATTACTTCTGTGTCAGCGAACAGCAAGCAGGCTCAAAACATACCGAACAACCTTGCGCAGTCAGGGCTAACGCTAATTAACTTCCGTGAGGGCAGTTAGTACCCATAACCTTGTATTCCAAGGTGTTGAGCTTGCCCGCCGAATCTTCATAGGTCATGCGCGAAGGGGCTACGCCACAGGTTTTATTGGCTTGAGTGGTACTGATTACCTTCTGGACATCGAGGTTCATTCCGTATTCATAATGAACAACTTCAGGTGTCGCCTTTCCGTTTTCTAAGGCGTACTGCTCCATCGCCTTCTGGTTCTCTTGCATCATTCGACCATAAACACGGTCACCACCTCCTTCAGCCATGGCCAAAGAAGACATGGTCAAGATGGAAGCGGCAAAAACAACTTTTAATAATTTCATGATTTTCTCCTAGTGCTCACTTACTTCTGACTAGAGGATAACCAGTGATGCCTTTCAGGAAGCTGCCGCGAATATTACATATCTGTAAGGCCTCTCGTAGAGCTCGTGAGTTCAACTATTTAAAGTTTAGCTTTATTGGCAGAGCACGCTGAATGCATCATACGACCATCAGAAATCAACTCGTATCCCACCTGGAGCATCTAGAGATTTTTTATAAAAATGCATATCTTCCTATTATGAAAAGCGGCTTTGACCGCTACAGGCGGATGAATCGTTTGGGCGTAGCTAAATGAGACTACGAACGTGTCACAAAAGCCTCATGGGCTGCGGAAATTAGGCACTACGTAGAGCACCGAAAACGCAATCGGCAGGATGGTCTTTAACAGCAATACGGTCTCGGAGGATAGGTTTTTATCTTATCCTTAACGTCATCGAAGATGACATTGAAGCTGTGCAGCAGGCGCTCCGTTTGCAACATTTGATCGTGAAGGATCTCAAGCAGGACAGCACAAACTACTGCCTGCCCAAGGATAAAGATAAAGCCTTCGAATCTTGAGGTTGTTTTCTCCAGCACGACCAAACCCGCTGACGATATCGGCAGGGCGAGCATTTTGCCGTTGATGTCGCCCGAAGCTTCAATAGAAGTGATTTTTCGTTATGTCGTGGGGCGGTGGCGAGACTCGTCCGACTGGCGTACTGTGGACCATCGGCGGCGATGGGGCCAAGAAGGGTCGCCTCATAAACTTGGCTTGAACTCTTGCTGTGTGGATAGCCAGTTAACTGCGTACTCACTGCGTCGTCAATTTGAGCCGACCAAGTGCCATCTCTAATCCAACCCACACGAATTCGTCGCTCTCAAATACCCAAAGCTTCCAAATTCCTATTTCTTACTGCGCTCAAGACAGCCATCCGGTCTTCTGTACCTGAATCCATATCAGGTACGGTGCCATGCTCCAGATCCTTACCCACATTAGCGAAACGCGGCGCTGGCTGTTTTCACTGCTACTGTTCTTGTCAACTGCGTCCCACGCGGAGACGTGGGTCATTACAAACCGAGCACATCCAGTATCCGCACCTTCTGGCGCTCGCGTCATCTTCCTGGATGATCAGCAGCGCCTTGAAGAACAACTTTCCAACCAACTACCCGCCGATCCACGCCAGGCAGAAGCGGCCATTCAACGCTACCTTGTCAGCCCTGCAGGGAAGCATCTGCAAAACGAGTTGGCCCAAGCCCAGCAGGGCGTCATAGACGCCTGGAGCCTGCGAGTCGAAAAACTCCCAGCCGTGGTCGTAGATCGTCGCTACGTCGTGTACGGCGAGCCTGACGCAGCTAAAGCCGTCGCGTTGATTGAACGAGCACGGAGCCTGTCACGATGAGACGCTCACGTTTTGCGATCCGGCCTTTGTCGCTGGCTATCACTTTCAGCCTGTCATTCAGTGCATCGGCTGCGATCAACTCGGCAGCGATTATTGCCTCGACCCTGTCACCAACCTGCCTGGAGTACAAAGTGGTCGGCATCTGCTATTGGCTGCTCTGCACGCCATTCGGATGCAAAGTCAAAACCTCGACCAAGGTTCGTCACTACGTACCGGACGCTGTGGTGTCTGCATATGCGAATACCGGGATGAACCCTTGGATAGAGATGTCACCTCTTGGCACCCCGAATCCGATGGCCCAAGCGGGCAACGACGGCACTACCAATCACGTTGCAGAGAACAACATCATCAAATTTAAGGAAGCCGATGTCATCGGCCATCCAGGTGGTGCGGCGTTGAGTCAGTTTGCCAGCGCCTCGGGCTATGTATGCAAAGGCGCAACCTTACCGCTTGTGCCTTACTTTCTGAGCACCCTTGACCCCATTGCTTGGCGATACGGCGTCCCGGAATCCGTATACCCCGAAGCACTCATTCCGGGCATGCGCGAAGTCGGTAGCCTGCTCTCAGCAAGCAGCTGGGGGAACGTCTACCCGCGTAGCGGCTTCCTTAACCAGACTGACGACTACAAAACGGGCGCAGTTATTGCGCAGCGTGCCGGCGACGTGGTTACCCGCCCAGGCCAGGTCCATGTCTACTTGCCGATGCTCGCCCTTCCCTACCCCGGTTACTGGCCCGCAGGGCCGCTACGCGAAGGTGACGCCTCCACTGGTAAGTGGCAAGAGCTCACCCCAGTCCTCAACCCGACTTGCGCAACCTTTCCCACCATCGATCCGAACATCGATGCGCAGGATGGCGGCTACGCCTGGGCACTCTGGCGCCCTTATTCGTGTTGCCAGCGTCGAGGACAGACCTTCCTCGGCAGTACGGACTTCCAATGAAACAGCGATCGGAGCAAAGCATGAAACTCACTACCTTGGCGATAGGGCTCGCCTGCAGCCTCAGCAGTGCAATAGCGCTCTCTGCTGATCCAATCAACGTCTCCTCCTCCGGAAGCGTCATTGGGGACAACGTGCTGTATAGCATTGGCGGCGGCAACGCAGTCACCATGGGGAGCGCAGGCAACATGGATAGTATTTCTGTGGGAGGCGGTTGGAATACCAATCTAATCTGCGGAAACATGAGCCTGAGCACAACCCTTGAAAACCAATTGAATGGTGCCACTTCCGGCTTCAAAAACATCATGAGCTCGGTGGTACAGAGCGCCACCAGCGCCGTGGCTTCGCTGCCGGCACTGATTCTTCAACGTGCGAACCCGGCGCTATACAACCTCATCACCAACGGCATTTTGCAGGCCCGCCTGGACTTCGACCGCTCCAAAGGCACCTGCCGCGCCATTGGCGAAAAGATGGCGGATATCGCCGGTAACCAAATGGGCTGGGGCAAGCTTGCTGAAGGTCAGGCTATGAGTCAGGCGCTAACATCCAACACAGACGCAGTGTCGGCGGTGGAACAAGTCGAAAAGAAAGGTGGAAACGATGGCGTCACTTGGGTTGGTGGTGATAGAGCAGGTGGTTCCGGTCAGAAGCCAATTCGTATCGTAGGCGACGTCACCAAGGCGGGCTACAACCTTCTGAACAAGCGCGCGGCCGGCGACACCGCATCCATCAGTAAAGCGAACTGCAACAACGGCATGGTGTGCAATGTCTGGTCATCGCCCCAGGAAGCCACCACCTTTGCCAATCGTGTCCTGGGTGAACAACAACAGCAGACCTGTGACAGTTGCCCTAAAACGGTGACAGCCGCAGGCGTCGGCCTCACGCCGCTGATCCAGGAAACGTACGACACCAAGCTGAAGGCCCTGCAGGAACTGCTGAGCGGAAGCAAAACGCTGTCGCTAGAAAACCTGGAAGCAGCGAGCAGCAACTCGTTACCCATCACCCGAGGCGTTGTAGCAGCACTCAAGGATGAGCGCGACCAGGACGTACTCGCTCGCCGGCTTGCCTCCGAAGTCGCGTTGTCCGATGTGTTGGAGAAAGCTCTGACCCTACAGCGCACCTTGATGGCAGGCAGTCGGGAACCGAACGTCGCGGCTAATGACCTCGCCGTCCAGGCAGTCGGCCAGCAGAGCTCCTCGCTGCAACAGGAGATCGGCAACCTCAAAATGGAACTGGACATGCGTCAGCAGCTCGCGAAGAACTCGCCTCTGACCATCATTGAACGCAGCAAAGCACGGGCAGAAGACTCTCGTGGCGTGTCCCCGGGAGCCCCAGAAACGAATCGATTGGACCAGTTGCAGTCACCCGCCCAGAACAAACAGTGAGAAAGGCCATGACCGAAATACAGGAGCCTGTCGCCGCTCCCAACCGTTCGCTGGTTCGACGAACCGGGAGGAGCATTCTGCTTGTTCTGGGTGTTTTGCTCGCGACTGCCGCCCTCGTAGTCCTACTCAGCGCTGTCCTGATGAACATGTTCGACAGCGCCGAGCAATGGCAAGCCTGGCGCACCGACCACTATTGGCCGCTCTTTACCTGGCGCCTAATGCTTTATATCGCACTGACCGTTGCCTGGTTCAAATTCAAGGTACGGTTATCGAACTCAGAACGCTCGAAACGGCGCAAAGGCCTGTTGAAGATCGAGATAATGGTGATCTTATTATTTCTGATGGTTGAACTGAGCAAGGTGCTGTATCAGGCAGGGGGTGTTCTGTGACGCTCTACACCAATGACTATTTAGAGTACTACCTGACGTTGGTCGGTTGGATCATCAACAATGGTATCTGGGCGATGATTTCAGATACCGGTCTATTCGCCCTCCCCTTCTGCATCATCGTTATTCGAGAGTGGCTGAAAGTCCGTGGTGAGGGGGCCGATGAGGGCAACAAAGGCGTTCTCTCACTGGCACGTATCGAAACCAATATCTACGTTGGCTACATCGTAGTCGCATTCTTCGCTGTACCAGCCGTCAATGTGAGTTTTGATACCTTGGCATTTGACCAGAGTAGAGCTCAGCAATGTCAATACAACTTACCTAAACCCACAGACACAGGCTGGAACACAACATTCAGCTCACTGGCAGGAAAGAGTGCCCAGATGCCCATGTGGTGGGCATTAATGCATGCATTATCAAAGGGATTAACCAATGGCGCTGTAGCAGCAATTCCCTGCGGGACTGATTTACGGCAAGTACGCATGGAAGTTAGCAACACCAAGATCAACAACCCGCTATTGGCTCAGGAAATTGGCGACTTTACGCACGATTGCTATGGACCCTCCCGTGCCAGATTATTCATGCGCCAACCCGAATTGGGAGCGCAAGGGAATGACCCTCGTTTTGCGCAGGAACTCAGCTGGATTGGTTCGCACTATTTATTGAACACCTCGGGTTATTACGACACGGACTACTCCAAAACTCCAAGGGCATCATGGCCCTATAACGCATCTCGTGATGTGGGTTTACCACAAGTGGGTGGAGGTGGGGGCTATCCAACTTGCAAACAATGGTGGTCAGATAGCGGAGTGGGACTGCGGGACCGTATCAAGGCTCAAGTGTCGCCGGACCTCATGACCAAAATGCTCGGCTGGGCAAAGTGGTTGTCCCCGGACGAAGTCACTGACTCGCTTGTCCGGCAACTGGTCTCGCCGTCGAACCAGGTGAAAGGGGATGTTTATACGGACTACGGGGGACAAATCGACGGAACTGTGTGGAATGGTGCAGCCCGGGCAGCGGGGACTCTCGGGGTTGCATTAGGATCTATGGCCTATTTTCCAGCGATGGACATGGTTCGCCAGGCGCTACCGATGGTCATGGCGTTCTTGAAAATGGCGATGGTGATTTGCATTCCCTTGGTGCTAATCGTCGGGGCTTACCAACTAAAAGTGGCCATGACTATGTCCGTTGTTTTTTTCGCTCTGATATTCGTGGACTTTTGGTTTCAACTGGCTAGATGGGTCGATACCACGATATTGGACGCTTTATATGGAGCCGGTTCTCCGCATTTATCATTTGATCCTGTGATGGGTTTGAACACTGCCACCCAGGACGCAATCTTAAACTTCGTGATGGGCTCGATGTTCATCATCCTGCCAGTGTTTTGGATGGGCGCGCTGGGATGGGCAGGGGTGAGCGCAGGAAAAGCATTGGAAGGCCTTACCAGCGGAACAAAAGATGTTCAAAAGGCAGGTCAGGAAGGGGTGAATACTGTCAAACGTAGCGTTATGTAACGTAAGGGTCTCATATCATTGATATGAGACCCTTAATCATCGTCGTCTACACGTTGACCAGCAACATAGTACCCATAGCCATCGGGGCCATAGCATTGACCATACTCTATCTGGTTTCTGCGAGGCGTAGGTCTGTGATTCAACGCCCAGAGCCCTCCACCCAAAACCAAGGTAAATACTGCAACGCTGATAATCCCGCTGAAAATGTCTGCAGAAAAATATAGGAGTACGGCAGCCACAACCAGACGCTTGACCCAACGCAGGGTACGGTTCTGACTGCACCAAACGAGGCGCGCAGCCTGACCCAGGCCATAGCCTAAGCGACTTGCTACTCCCTGAGAGGTCTGTGCGGTCATGGTGCGTCTCCTTCTTACCCGGTCTAGGGGCGATTTGACATTACTTATAATACCGATTTTTCTATGCTGCAAGATCATGAGACAAACGGCCTTTGCCTTCAGCACCAGATGCCCCCCTTTCACAACAAAAATGGCCCAAAAGGTAAAAGGTTTTGTAGAAGCGAATGGAATGGTTCACAAGGGTAAAAGCCTTACCCGAAAGGGCCGCTTTCAGCGGGAAAAAGGTCCAATCTCATCAACGCATCTCGCGAGTCGAATAAACTTCAACTAACTCGTCTTCTGTAAAATTACTAAGCAAAGAAAAGTATTCAGCTCTGGACTCAACCGTCAACGGTTGGATAGAACCTAAATTAATAAGAGTTGAAACAGCCTCGTCAGGAGTCATTTCGCTAGTAAGTGGGGCTCTCTGCCCAGAGTAATAAACCTTGTCAGACGCAATAGCTACATCCAGCAGTTCACGTACTTCACCATAACGAGCGGAACGCGCAGCGGTTAGAAACACTCCATCAAAAATGACCAAGACGCTATCAACGTGAGGAATAATATATTTAGCTAAGGCGACAACCAGAGGAAGGTTGTTGTCCCACCTTGCTTCCTCATCATCAAGATCATTCCCTACACTAGCAAAAAGAATGATCTCATCACACTTATTGTCACGTATCAAATCACAAAGTGCCCAAACATTATCTGAGGTTGATTTCGTAGCGTAGCGAAGTGAAACCATCATTTTTTCCTCACATAGTCGATCTGCGGCCCCGTGCCCTTAGACCGAAACGACGATAATTCTGCATTCCTTTCTCCGTCACCACCATAGAAAGATGGCTCTTCGCCAAAAGAAATACCCGAGGCAACCAGTGATCCTTTCCCCTTGCTCGCCCCCCCTTTGATAGGAGAAAAGCCTGCCCCATGAATCATTTACGGAGCAGGCGATGTTCTCTATTTTCCGCCGCAATAAAGCGCTACCCGCCCAAAGCCCCTCCCCTAACGGTTTTATACAGCCGGCCTCTAGCCAAGCACTACTGGCATCGCCGCGCCGTCAGAAACTACTGGAGAACATTTGGCAGCGCGCATCGTTATCTCGCTCACAGTTTGTCGAGCTCTATAGGCGTCCACTTGAGCGCTACGCGGAGTTGGTCCAGCAGCTCCCTGCTTCGCAAAACCACCATCATGCACACCCTGGCGGCATGCTGGATCACGGGCTTGAAATCGTCGCCTATGCCTTGAAAATTCGACAGAGCTACCTGCTTCCTATAGGCGCACCGCCGGAGTCTCAATCAGCACAGGCTGAGGCCTGGACTGCCGCCGCGGCTTACGGCGCTCTGATACACGACCTCGGCAAGATCGCCGTCGACGTGCACGTCGAGCTGGCAGGAGGTAAAACCTGGCACCCGTGGCACGGCCCAATCGATCGTCCCTATCGATTCCGTTACGTGAAAGGACGCAACTACCAACTTCACGGAGCCGCTGCCGCACTGATCTACGCGCAGATCCTCTCCTCAGAAATCTTAGATTGGCTCAGTAATTTCCCCGAAGTGTGGTCGCAGTTAATCTTCATTTTGGCTGGTCAGTACGAACATGCCGGCATTTTGGGAGAGATCGTGGTCAAGGCCGATCAGGCGTCCGTCGCACAGGAGCTCGGTGGAAATCCAGCCCGCGCGCTGTCCGCGCCCAAACAGTCTTTGCAGCGTCAATTAGCAGATGGGTTGCGTCACCTGGTCCGAGATACATTCAAACTGAATCAACCCGATGGACCGTCAGATGGATGGCTGACACAGGATGCTCTTTGGCTGGTTAGCAAGCCTATTGCTGATCAATTGCGAGCCTATTTGCTGACCAAAGGCGTTGAAGGTGTACCCAGTACGAATGCGCCTTTCTTCAACATGCTGCAAGATCAGGGGGTAATCCAAACCAATGCCCAAGACAAGGCAATCTGGAAAGCCACGATAGACAATGGTCGTGGCTGGCGAAACACCTTCACCCTGCTGAAGCTCTCACCGGCACTGATCTGGAATGATCCAAGTGATCGGCCCACAGCTTACGCTGGGACTCTTGAGGTAGAAGCTGGCAACCCGGTAGAAGACTCTGCAGCTGAAAATACCGTCGCCACACCGGCCAAAAAGTTGCCTTCGGAAATTCAATCCAGCCCTGTGCCGGCGCCTTTAGCACCGGCACAGCCATCACCGTTCGAACTACCTCAGCATTCCTCGAGCAGTACAGATGAATTTGACGAGCTACTGGCGCTCCTTGGTAACATCAATGAGCCATCAGAAGACACCAAAAACAAAGCGGTCTCAGCGGCACATACCGCGCCTCCGAAACTGGATGAAATCCAGCCTTCCCAAACCTCCAATCAAGGAGGTGCGCCTTTAGCAATAATCGAAGAAGTCACTCCGATGCCTAGCAATAACACCGAGATCGGTCAGGGATTTGTTGAATGGCTTAAGAAAGGCATCGCATCCCGGACCATCATTATCAACGATACCAAAGCGCTGGTTCATACCGTAGCAGGGACCGCTATGCTGGTAACGCCTGGAATTTTCAAACGCTACGTCCTTGAATTCCCCCATATCGAACAGCAAGCCAAAGTACAGCAAGTCAGCGCCTGGCAGCTGGTTCAACGTAGTTTCGAGAAACAGAAACTTCATCGAAAAACGCATAAGAGTTTGAATATTTGGACCTGTGACGTTGTTGGACCTCGAAAATCCAAGCAGCTCAAGGGGTACTTACTACTAGACCCGCGAACAATCTTCTCTGAGGTCCCTTTCGACAATATCAGCCTGTCCTTGAAGTCAGAAGCAACGGAGCCGCCACAATGACGACGCCCTCGAATCTGACGGAGGAATACATCTTTGCCCATGATCTGCGGCCTGCCAGTGCAAAGATCTATCGCGCCTCGACCAAAGCACTACTCAAGCATTTCCGAACGGCCTCAGTTGAGGAGATCGATCATCGTGCGGTTCTGACATGGCGAAAAAAAGTCCTTGAGAACGGATTATCCAAACGCAGCTGGAACACCTATTCAAATCACCTTCGAACTGTTTGGGGCTACGCCATAGAACACGGCCTGATGACCCATACCACGATCAACCCATTCAAGAAAACCAGCGTTATCCCACCAAAGCGAGCCAGCAAGACAATCAATGGAGACGCCATCCAACGAGCACGCAACTGGCTCATATCCCTTGTAGGCCAAGAACGTTGTACGCATGAACGTAGCCAGATCACACCTGCCTGGTTCTGGCTCAGCGTCTTCGAGATGTTTTATTACACAGGCATACGTCTGAATGCCCTGCTGTGCCTGCGTTACAAAGATATCGACTGGGACAGCCAGATGATCTTGGTCCGCGGTGAAACAGAGAAGACCCATCGGGAGTTTTTCCTCCCCATTATGGAAGGACTCGCTCCACACTTATCCAGGATCTTGGGGGAGGCCGAGAAAATCGGTTTTTCACCAGACGATCAGCTGTTCAACGTCAACAGATTCTCTCGTCACTTCCATGGCAAGGAAATGAACATCGACCAGGTGGAGTCAATGTACGGCAAGCTCACCGATAAGATCGGCGTGCGCATGACCCCTCACCGCTTCAGGCACACATTAGCAACAGACTTGATGAAGCAGCCTGAGCGAAACATTCATCTCACGAAAAGCCTGCTGAATCATTCGAATCTAGCGACAACGATGAATTACATAGAGGCGGACTACGACCATATGCGTGCTGTTCTACATGAGCGGAGTCGGGCTCAGGGCGCTCTGAGCCGAGTGACACGGGTTGATCCAAGTGGCAAACCCTCTGCCCCCTTACCCGCCAAAATAGGTGTGCATTCACAGGAAACCGCTCAACCAGAGCCCAAGAAGCTGCGAGCTCCACAACAATCTAGCAGCACAGAGGTCAGTATTGATCGGCGGACCAAGTCGACTGGCCGAAGCGCGCTACAGAAGGCTCTCGAGCTCGCATCTGCGCAACTGCATCGCGAGTCAATGACATGCTCTATGGACCCACCAGTAGATCAAGTAGAGCAGAGTCTACTATTGACGCTAATGGCGAGCGGGCTTGGTGTCGGCACATTCAGGAAACGCACCTCAACTGAGCATTCAATGCGAAGCTCATCATTTTCCAGAGCATCGCCCTAGTACGCTCATAATCAAAGCGCACTGGCTATAGGGAATTCTGGTTGGCCAGAGGCTTTCGCATGCCCGGA
The DNA here is from genome assembly GCF_058793055.1 of Pseudomonas sp. MPR-R2A5. Taxonomy (NCBI): domain Bacteria; kingdom Pseudomonadati; phylum Pseudomonadota; class Gammaproteobacteria; order Pseudomonadales; family Pseudomonadaceae; genus Pseudomonas; species Pseudomonas sp. MPR-R2A5. The sequence goes on along the minus strand of NZ_JBXAFK010000028.1, from coordinate 75,591 downwards.
ATAAAGAACCAGGTCGAAATCCGGATTTTTTCCAGACGAACGGTACGACTTTGCTCAAGGCACAAAAAAAGGCGTCATAAAGACGCCTTTTTCATTAAATATGGTCGGGGTAGGGGGATTCGAACTCCCGACATCCTGCTCCCAAAGCAGGCGCGCTACCGGACTGCGCTATACCCCGGAATGCGCATCGCAAAGCCTATGCACATTGACATCATGACGAACCGAAACTACTGTTCGCCTCAGACGGCTGCATGTCTACGGCGATATCTAAGTGCTGTAACACTTTCCAAAACCGTAAAACCGCCTCTATCAGAGCTAGAACCTCTGATTCTAAGATTTGATTCCAGCGTCAACTGGTCTCAAAAATGGTGGGTCGTGTGGGATTCGAACCTACGACCAATTGGTTAAAAGCCAACTGCTCTACCAACTGAGCTAACGACCCAAAAATGGTCGGGGTAAGGGGATTCGAACTCCTGACATCCTGCTCCCAAAGCAGGCGCGCTACCGGACTGCGCTATACCCCGGTTTTGAAATTGGCTCCGTGACCAGGACTCGAACCTGGGACCCAATGATTAACAGTCATTTGCTCTACCGACTGAGCTATCACGGAACTACACATTTCAAATTTACAACTTTTACTGCGATACAACCTTCTCTTCGATCCGTCCGTATCGCTACGTTCGTGTCTCTGAGGCGCGCTATTCTACAATCTTAAAAACCCCTGTCAACCCTTTAAATTGCTTTTAAGACAATGATTTGCGCTTCTTTCTGATTTCTCCTTGGGGAGAAGAAACCCGTGGGCTGACGTTGCTGCGGGGCGCACTTTACAAGCCTTTGCCTTACAGTTCAACGCCCTAACGAAAAAAAAGGCCCCGCAATGCGGGGCCTCCTCTTATCGCCATACAGGCAAGGCTCAGTGGAAGACGATTTCGTCGTTTTCCACGGTCGCCGTGACGCTGGTCCCTGGCATGAAGCTGCCCGACAGGATCAATTGCGCCAGTGGGTTCTCGATCCAGCGCTGGATCGCACGTTTCAATGGCCGTGCGCCATACACCGGGTCGTAACCGACCGCGATCAATTTGTCCAACGCCTCGCGGCTCAGCTCCAGCGACAACTCGCGCTCGGCCAGGCGGCTGCGCAGGCGCCCCAGCTGGATCTCGGTGATACCCGCAATCTGATCCCGCGCCAAAGGCTCGAAGATCACCACTTCGTCGACCCGGTTGATGAATTCCGGGCGGAAGTGCGAGGTCAAGGCATCCATCACCGCAGCGCGCTGGGCTTCGCGATCACCCACCAGTTCCTGGATCTGTACCGACCCCAGGTTGGAGGTCATCACGATCACCGTATTACGGAAATCCACGGTACGCCCGTGGCTGTCCGTCAGGCGGCCATCTTCCAACACTTGCAGCAGGATGTTGAACACATCCGGGTGGGCCTTCTCGACCTCATCCAGCAGGATCACCGAGTAAGGCTTGCGCCGCACTGCTTCGGTCAGGTAACCGCCCTCTTCGTAGCCTACATAGCCTGGTGGAGCCCCAATCAGGCGAGCCACGGAGTGTTTCTCCATGAACTCGGACATATCGATGCGCACCATGGCCTCTTCGGTATCGAAAAGGAACTCGGCCAGGGCTTTGCACAGCTCAGTCTTACCCACACCGGTCGGGCCGAGGAACATGAACGAGCCACTCGGACGGTTCGGGTCGGACAAGCCAGCCCGGGAACGTCGTACCGCGTTGGACACCGCCACCACCGCCTCTTCCTGACCGATGACGCGCTGGTGCAACAGGCTTTCCATCTTCATCAGCTTGTCGCGCTCGCCTTCGAGCATTTTCGACACAGGGATACCGGTCCACTTCGAGACGACTTCGGCAATTTCTTCCTCGGTCACCTTGCTGCGCAGCAACTGGTTTTCGCTCTTGCCGTGCTGGTCGACCATCTGCAGGCTGCGCTCCAGGTCGGGGATCACCCCGTACTGCAACTCCGCCATGCGGTTCAGGTCGCCCTTGCGGCGTGCCGCTTCCAGCTCCTGGCGCGACTGCTCGATTTTTTGCTGGATCTGCGCAGACCCCTGCACTTCGGCTTTTTCCGAGGTCCAGATTTCTTCGAGGTCCGAATACTCACGTTCCAGACGCTGGATTTCTTCCTGGAGTTTTTCCAGGCGTTTCTTCGCGGCCTCGTCTTCTTCCTTTTTCAGGGCCTGGGATTCGACCTTCAGTTGAATCAAGCGCCGATCCAGACGATCGAGTACTTCCGGCTTGGAATCGATCTCCATGCGAATGCGGCTGGCCGCTTCGTCGATCAAGTCGATGGCTTTGTCCGGCAACTGACGGTCGGTGATATAGCGATGACTCAATTTGGCCGCCGCAATGATCGCGCCGTCGGTAATCGCTACCTTGTGGTGGACCTCATAGCGTTCTTTCAGGCCACGCAGGATCGCGATGGTGTCTTCTTCGCTCGGCTCTTCCACCAGCACTTTCTGGAAGCGACGCTCAAGGGCCGCATCTTTCTCAATGTACTGGCGATACTCGTTAAGCGTGGTCGCACCGACGCAATGCAGCTCACCCCGGGCCAACGCGGGCTTGAGCATATTGCCAGCGTCCATGGAGCCTTCGCCTTTACCGGCGCCGACCATGGTGTGCAACTCGTCGATGAACAGAATGATCTGCCCTTCCTGCTTCGACAGCTCGTTCAGCAGGGATTTGAGGCGCTCTTCGAACTCGCCACGGAACTTGGCACCGGCAATCAACGACCCCATGTCCAGGGACAGCAGGCGCTTGCCCTTCAGGCCGTCTGGCACTTCACCATTGATGATGCGCTGGGCCAGGCCTTCGGCAATCGCGGTCTTACCCACGCCAGGCTCACCGATCATCACCGGGTTGTTCTTGGTGCGGCGCTGCAGAACCTGGATGGTGCGACGAATTTCGTCGTCACGCCCAATCACCGGATCCAGCTTGCCCTCTTCGGCACGCTTGGTCAGGTCGACGGTGTACTTGTCCAGTGCCTGGCGCGACTCCTCATGGTTGGGGTCGTTCACCGCATCGCCACCGCGCAGGTTGTTGATGGCGTTTTCCAGGGCTTTCTTGCTCACGCCCTGGCCCAGCAACAGCTTGCCGAGCTTGCTGTTCTCGTCCATCGCGGCGAGCAACACCAGCTCGCTGGAGATGAACTGGTCACCTTTCTGCTGCGCCAGGCGGTCAGCCTGGTTGAGCAGGCGTGCCAAGTCCTGCGACATATTCACGTCGCCGGTAGGATTTTGGATTTTCGGCAGTTGGTCGAGCTCTTTGCTCAACTCCTTGCGCAGGCTGTTGACGTCAAAGCCCACTTGCATCAACAGCGGCTTGATAGAACCACCTTGCTGTTCCAGAAGCGCCTGCATCAAGTGCGCAGGCTCAATCGCCGGATGGTCGAGACCGACCGCCAAGGATTGGGAGTCCGATAAGGCCAACTGCAATTTGCTGGTTAAACGATCAATACGCATTAGTCACCTTCCTTTTGAGCAGGCCGGAGCTATGTATGAGCGAGCATGCTCGCGAGTAACACATCCTGAATGAAGAAACCTGCCAGATAGCCTTATAGATGTGGCCGATTCTGGGAGATTCAAGCTATGGCCAATTGACGCAGATCAGAAGAGTCTAGCGCTCCAGCCAAATAAGGGAGGCAAATCGACCGGTGCGCGGATTGCGTCGGTAGGAAAAGAAGCGGGGATCGGTCACGGTGCAGAAACCGCCACCGTAGACGGCAGTGACATCGCGTGCGGCAAGGCGCAAACGGGCCAATTGGTAGATATCGGCCATGAACTTGCCAGGGTTGCGGCTCGGCACAAATGCTTCAGCGGTACCCGGTAGCTGTTGCACGAAGGCTTCGCGCACTTCCGGGCCAACCTCAAAGGCTTGCGGGCCAATCGCGGGGCCCAGCCACACCAGGATATCGGCAGGCTCGGTTTCCAGGCTTTCGACAGCCGCCTCCAGGACGCCAGCCGCCAAGCCACGCCAGCCGGCATGAGCAGCGGCGACGCGGGTACCGGCACGGTTGCAGAACAGCGCGGGCAGACAATCGGCCGTCATGGACGTACAGGCGATACCCGGGGTACTGGTCCAACTGCCATCAGCTTCGGCAATACGGCTCGGGTCAGCCTCGACCACCACCACCCCGTGGACCTGACGCAGCCAGGCCGGCTGGATATGAAAGGCTTCAGTCAGGCGACGACGGTTTTCGAGCACCGCCTCAGGGCTGTCCTCGACATGATCGCCCAGATTGAGGCTGTCGAACGGCGCCAGGCTGACGCCGCCCGCACGGGTGGTGACGCAGGCCTTGACCTGAGCCGGCGCGGGCCAGTCAGGAATCAGCCAGTCACTCATCCGATAAACGCCTCGCGATCCTGCTTGAGCAGCGACAACAGCCACACCAGATCGTCTGGAAGAGGCGATTCCCAGCTCATCCGCTTACCGCTCGTCGGATGATCCAGTTCCAGGAAGCGTGCATGCAGCGCCTGGCGCGGGAATGACTTGAGCGACTCAACCATGGTGGCACTGGCCGCTGGCGGAATGCGGAAGCGCCCACCGTAGGCCGGATCGCCGACCAACGGGAAGTTGATGTGGGCCATGTGCACACGAATCTGGTGGGTACGGCCGGTTTCCAGCTTGACCCGCACATGGGTGTGGGAGCGGAAACGCTCCAGCACACGGTAGTGGCTCACGGCCTGCTTGCCACCCTCCATCACCGCCATGCGCTGGCGCTGCTGGCCGTGACGGCCAATGGGTGCGTTGATCTTGCCACCCGCCACCACGACGCCGATCACGATGCATTCGTAGATGCGGCTGACGCTGCGGCTCTGCAACTGTGTAACCAGTTGCGTTTGCGCCTGAATGGTCTTGGCCACCACCATCAAGCCGGTGGTGTCCTTGTCCAGGCGGTGCACGATGCCACAGCGCGGGACGTTGATGATGTCCGGCACGTGGTGCAACAGGGCATTGAGCAAGGTGCCATCAGCGTGCCCAGCCGCCGGGTGAACCACCAGGCCTGCGGGTTTGTTGATGACCAGGATGTCGTCGTCTTCATAGACGATGTCCAGCTCGATGTCCTGGGCGACCCATTCTCCCTGGGCTTCCTGCTCGGCAGTCAGCTCAAGAATCGCACCACCATGCACTATGTCTCGCGGGCGGATAACCGCTCCATCCACAGTCAGGCGGCCGTCTTTGATCCAGGCGGAAAGGCGCGAGCGCGAGTGCTCAGCGAATAATTGTGCGGCGACTTGATCGAGGCGTTGGCCGCCCAATTCGGACGGCACCTCTGCGCGAAGTTCAATTTTATCGGACATGCTCAGACTAGGCGTGGCACAGCCTTTGGTTTCGGCTGCGCGCTTGTGGTTAAATACGGCGTCTTTTGCCCCGAGGCTTTCAACGGGGCGCTCATCATAACAGGACGGCCCCGCCCAAGACAGCGGCCGTCATAGGGACGCAAGCCGCCATGCAAGTGAAACACCTGCTGCTGATCGCCATCCTCGCCATGACTGCTGCTTGCTCGTCAACAAAGGAAGTCGTCGACGAAAACCTGAGCGAAGTCGAGCTGTATCAATTAGCTCAAAAAGACTTGGACAATAATAGCTACACCAGCGCCACAGCGAAGCTGAAGGCCCTGGAGTCGCGCTATCCGTTCGGACGCTACGCCGACCAGGCCCAGCTCGAGCTGATCTACGCCAACTACAAGAACGCCGAGCCGGAAGCCGCCAAGTCCGCCGCCGAGCGTTTTATCCGCCTGCACCCCCAGCACCCGAACGTCGACTACGCCTACTACATGAAGGGCCTGACCTCGTTCGACCAGGACGTTGGCCTGCTGGCGCGCTTCCTGCCGCTGGACATGACCAAGCGTGACCCTGGCGCTGCCCGCGACTCCTACAACGAGTTCGCCCAGTTGACCAGCCGCTACCCTAACAGCCGCTACGCGCCGGACGCCAAGCAGCGCATGATCTACCTGCGCAACCTGCTGGCTTCCTACGAAATCCACGTTGCCCACTACTACCTGACCCGTCAGGCCTATGTTGCCGCCGCCAACCGTGGTCGCTATGTAGTGGAGAACTTCCAGGAAACCCCTTCGGTGGGTGATGGCCTGGCAGTGATGACCGAGGCTTACCAGCGCCTGCACCTGGACGCCCTGGCGGCCACCAGCCTGGAAACCCTGAAGCTCAACTACCCGGACCACCCAAGCCTGAAAGACGGCCAGTTCGTGCCTCAAGTGGCCGAAGCAGACAACCGTTCGTGGCTGAGCAAGTACACCTTGGGCCTGATCGAGTCCCGTCCACCGCTGCCGCCGGGCGAAACCCGCGCCAACCAGGACGTGATGAAGCAGTTCCAGGACGCCAAGGAAGCGATTCCTTCGGACCTCAAGCCGCATGACGAAAATGGTGATGTGATCGAAGAAGAAACGCCACAAGCCTTGGGCAACAACCAGGATCGTTCGTGGTTCAGCTACATGACCTTCGGCGTGTTCGACTGACCGTTCGACACGACGCAAAAAGGGAGCCCTTGGTGGCTCCCTTTTTTATGGGCGCGTATTTATTACGCTGTGCGCCCGCCACGTCCTTGGCTAAACTGCCACATTCCTTGTCGAGAAACTGCCCATCATGCTTCGTCTACTGTTCTGGATTGCCGTCATTGCTGCCGCGGTATGGTTCTGGCGCAAATTCAAAAGCCCCGCAGCCAGACAGCAACGGGCCGGCGAACCCGATGCAGCCTTGATGGTGCGTTGCGCTCACTGCGGCGTGCACTTGCCAAAGGATCGCGCGTTGAGCACCGGACAGATGTGGTACTGCACCCAGGCGCATCTGGAGCAAGGCCCCAAGTCTATCCAGCGTTGATCCGACCTGCTGGGGAGTAAGGCGCTGGGTCAATGATCGGCGTGCGCTTGAGCAGCAAGTCGGCAAACAACTGACAGGACGCCGGCGCCAACACCAGGCCATTGCGGTAATGCCCGCAATTGAGCCACAGCCCCTTGAAGCCTGGTACTTCGCCGATGTAGGGAATCCCTTCCGGCGAACCAGGCCGCAAACCCGCCCAATGGCCTACCACTTCAGCCTCCGCCAGGGCTGGAATCAGCTCTACGGCAGAGGCCTTCAGGCTTTCCAACGCCGGCTCGGTTGGGGTTTTATCGAAACCTTCATGCTCCAGGGTGCTGCCTATCAGGATATGCCCGTCACGCCGAGGAATCGCATAACGCCCCTTGGCCAGCACCATGCGCGATAAAAAGTCAGGCGCGCACTTGTACAAAATCATCTGGCCCTTAACCGGCTCCACAGGCAGCGACAGGCCCAGCTTGCCGAGCAACTCCCCGCTCCAGGCGCCGGCCGCAAGCACGACCTGCTCACCGAAAATCGGCCCTGCGGCCGTGTTCACGCCCACTACCTTGTCGCCTTCCAGCACAAACCCTTCGACTTCGCACTGCTCGTGTATCGTCACCCCAGGCAACGCTGACAACGCGGCCCTGAGCGATTTGATCAAGCGCGGGTTACGCACATTGGCCACGTTCGCCATGTAGATCGCCTGGGAGTAGCCGCCACCCAGCACCGGGACCGCATCATGGGCAGCCGACACATCCACCTTGCTCAATGGCCGCCCCTCACGCGCGGCCCAGGCCAAGGCTTCGGCTTCATCTTCCAAGTCCAACCAGTACAGCCCCGTGATGTGAACCTGCGGGTCGACCCCGGTATCAGCAAACAAGCGCTCAGCCAGCTGTGGATAAAAATCCTGGGACCAATGGGCCAACGCCGTGACCGCCGGGCTGTAGCGCCACGGATACAACGGCGAAACAATACCGCCGCCCGCCCAGGAAGATTCCTGCCCAAGCCCCGCTCGCTCCAACAGGACGACCGCCCGCCCCTGGGTGGCCAGGTTGAACGCCGTCAACAAGCCGATTACTCCACCACCGACAATCACCACTTGCTGCTTAGCCATCATTTGATCCAGCCGATAAAAAGGGAAAAGCGCGCCCGGCGCCCAATCGAACACTCTCATCATTGCCCCCAGCACGTCGTACGCGACATGTCAGGTGCTGCGCCCGGATTACTGCGCACGCCGGTACTGGTCAGGCTGAATTCGCCGCAACGATCACCCGCCATGACTGAGTCGACGACCGGCGTGGCTAGCAGGCTGAACGCCTGAGGGTTCAATGCCACGCTGATTCTATAGCGATCATTGCCGGCACTGATGCCGTTTGCGTCAATAAAAGTGCCGTTCCTCGTGTAATAGCGTTCCAGATGCTGGGCCTGTTCAGTCAACAGCGCGACAATTTCCGCGCGATAAACCTTTTGGACATGGCCGGTATACCCGGGGTAGGCGATACCAGCCAGCAACGCGATGATCGCCACCGCGATCAACAACTCAATCAGGGTAAAACCTCGGCTATCCATGCCCATGACACCATTCCTCAGTAAAGTTGCCGCCACAACACTCGCTGAAACCGCGACCCATTGCCTTCGCCGACCCGCGCATACACCACCTCCAGCACAGTGCGTGATTGACCGCTGAGCCCTACAGCCGTGACCCGATACAGCATTGCCGGGGTTTCGGGCGGCAGATGAACCAGCCCCACAGCTGGGCCGAGGGATTGAATAGCGTAAAGGCCACCCGTCATGGCAACCCAGGTCACTGCGGACACGGGATGAGGCCCAGCGCCAGTTACCGAGGACGCCTCGCCTGGCGGTGCACAGGTCACGAGTGACGTGCATGTTGGCCACGCACCACCTGCCCGCCGCAGGGCTGTCTCCCCCAGCCGAAGGCCACTTTCAGCACTTTGCAGCGACTGATTGCGATGCCAGAAGCTGCCGGCGATCTTCTGCTGGGACACGGCCCCCTGCATCGAAGACAAGCCGACCAGGGATAACAACAGCAGGAATACCAGGCTGATCAACAGCACCATGCCCGCCTGGCGAAGATCGACACGCTTATCAAGCCCCATGAGCGCCCTACCCCAACCGGTTACGCAGTGCGGCAACGACGCTCCAGGTTTGAGCCTTCACGCGCTCCGTCGGGTCGTGCAGCGTGAGGAGAATGCGGACACTGAGGATCAATGAAGCATCGAGCGGGCTGGACTCATACCGCACCACGCGTGTCGAACCCGGTCGGTCCGCCATGCCAAAACTGATATCGAACGCCTGCACGCCATCCACCAGCACCGCCTTGGCCGGGGATGCTGGCGTACTGGCTTTCATCTGGCCCGACTCAAAGGTGTAGGTGACCTGGCGTATGCCAAACCGAATCTGCCCCGGTGCAGCGGGCGGTGGCGTGCCCGAATAGGCCTGGGCGGAACCGGAGCAGTCGGACAACACCGTCCAGTCCGGCTTCCCGCTGCCTTCACCAATATCCGCCGTAACCAGCGTCAGGGACCTTGAGCTGCCCGCCCCTGCCCAACTGATCGGCCGCTCAAAGGCCTGCGGCGCATTCTCGATAAAGCCCGCATCCAGGCAACCAAACATGCCCGCCAGGCGAATGTCCTGAATCAATTTGCCGAGCGCAAATCGCGCATCGTCTTGCATCAGCATGGCTGACTGCTGAGTGGCCTGGGTCGATCGAGCGCTGATTGCGACCTGGCTGACGCCAAGTACCAGCATCAACCCGACCGCCAATGCCAACAACAACTCCAGCAGGCTGAACCCACGTACCGCGCGGTTCATGGCCCCACCTGCGGCTCGCTGGCGATGCGGCTGGTCAGGGTGAAGGTTTCCCGCGCGCCACCGCTGTTTGCGCCACGGCCATCGTCCCAACTGATGCTGACGATCACCTCATTGCCGCGCATGACCACCGAACCTTGGCCGCTCTCACCAGCAAAACCGACGATATTGGCTTCGAAGTCGTGCAAGTCCAAGTCACGCACACTCGCCCCGGCAGTGACGGAAGGGGCACGTTCGGCCAGCCCCCACGAATAGTCGGCGCCCGAGTTGGCGCGAAGACGGTCGAGCATGTCGTAGGCGATAAAGCTGGCCTGGCTGGTCATTCGCGCGCTGTCGGTGTACTTGAGCGCGTTGAGCTGGACCACCGCTGCGCCGAGCAGGCCAACGGCGAGTATCAACACCGCCACCAACACCTCGATCAGCGTCATGCCAGTTTGGTGCTCGGGTGCAGCAGGGGTTAGAAAAACGTCAGGGCAAGCAAGCATTACCGTCGTCATCCATGTCGAAGGCCGGGGAAAGCAGGAAAAACCTGCTGTGCGGCCAAAGACTAGCGGCGGTTTTTCGACCGTGCTGCTCCCGGAACATAGGGAAATACTTTGGACATAAAAGCCATCATTCAACGCCCCCTTCAGGGCGCTATACCTAAGCCTGCCATCTGATTATCTACCGCGTCCAAGGAGGGACGGCATATGACACAACGCGGCTTTACCCTGATCGAGCTGCTACTCGGGCTGATCATAAGTGGCGTCCTGGCTCACCTGGCCGTGCCAAGTTTCAAGGGGTTGCTTGAGTCACAGCAGCGGCACAGCGCAGCGCAATCCTTGGCCGGCGGCATGCGCTACGCCCGCACCGAAGCCATCGCACGCAACCGAGCGGTGATCATTCATGCGATGGACGACGACTGGAGTCGAGGGTGGCGGGTGATCGTGGACGTGAGCGGGCGCGGGCACCTGGACAACAAAAACCCCGTATTACTGGAGCGCCAGGACAGTGGACGCGTACCGATCGTGGGCAACGGGCCCGTCAAGCACCAAGTACGCTTCAGCGGGTTGGGCGAGCCTGTGTTTGCAGGCGGGGGATTCCGTGCCGGCACCGTCCATGTGTGTGCGACGGATCAGGCACAGAGCCTGTTCCAGGTGGTACTGGCGCCCAGCGGACGCATCAGCCTGCGCAGCGATAAAACCGAGCAGGCCTTGTGCCGGGGCTACGCCGCCACCCTGGGGCTCAGAGCAGCGAGCGAACCCGCAGCTCCTTGGGCATGGAGAAAGTGATGTTCTCTTCACGTCCGGCGAGCTCATCGGCACCCGTGGCACCCCAGGCCTGCAACTGCTGGATCACACCACGCACCAGGACTTCCGGCGCCGAAGCGCCCGCCGTGATGCCGATCCGCTCGACACCGTCGAACCAACTGCGCTGCATGTCTTCGGCACCATCGATCAGGTACGCCGGGGTCGCCATCCGCTCGGCCAGCTCACGCAGCCGATTGGAGTTGGAGCTGTTGGGGCTGCCAACGACCAACACCACGTCGCACTCATCAGCCAATTGCTTGACCGCATCCTGGCGGTTTTGAGTGGCGTAGCAGATGTCATCCTTGCGTGGACCGCCAATCGCCGGGAAACGTGTGCGCAGGGCATCGATCACGCGACTGGTGTCGTCCATGGACAAGGTGGTTTGGGTCACGAAGGCCAAGCGTTCAGGGTTATGCACCTGCAAGCTGGCGACGTCCTTTTCGTCCTCCACCAGGTAGATCGCACCACCATTGCTGCCGTCGTATTGGCCCATGGTGCCTTCGACTTCCGGATGGCCAGCATGGCCGATCAGGATGCACTCACGGCCGTCGCGGCTGTAGCGCGCAACTTCGATGTGAACCTTGGTCACCAGCGGGCAGGTGGCATCGAAGACTTTCAGGCCACGCCCGGCAGCTTCAGTACGCACCGCCTGGGAGACCCCGTGGGCGCTGAAGATGACGATGACGTCGTCCGGCACCTGGTCCAGCTCTTCGACAAAGATCGCGCCGCGAGCGCGCAGGTCTTCGACCACGAATTTGTTGTGGACCACTTCATGGCGTACGTAAATCGGCGGTCCGAAGACTTCCAGGGCGCGATTGACGATTTCGATCGCCCGGTCCACGCCAGCGCAGAAGCCACGGGGGTTGGCGAGTTTGATTTGCATGCGGTGCCTCGTGTCTTGCGGCTATTTTGGGTCAGGCGTGACGCTGACCCAAACGACAATGAAGATCATAGGTGGGAGGGGGCTTGCCCCGATGGCGGTGGGTCAGTAGACAAACCTTTGACTGAACCACCGCTACCGGGGGCAAGCCCCCCTCCCACACAAGCCCACTCCACACATGATTGTGTGTCGTTGATCAGATTGCTTTAACGTCGATGATTTCAACGTCGAACGTCAAGGTTTTACCGGCCAACGGGTGATTGAAGTCGATGGTTACCTGCGCATCATCGAAAGCCTTGACCACACCAGGCAACTCGGTGTTCGCCGCATCGTTGAAGATCACCAGCAGGCCTTCCGACAGCTCCATATCCTGGAACTGCGAACGCGGGATGATCTGCACGTTTTGCGGGTTTGGCTGGCCAAAGGCGTTTTCCGGCAGGATCTGCAGGTTGCGCTTGTCGCCGGCCTTGAAACCGAACAGGGCCGCTTCGAAACCCGGCAGCAGGTTGCCATCACCCACCTTGAAGGTCGCCGGGGCTTTGTCGAACGTGCTGTCGACCGTGTCGCCATTCTCCAGGCGCAGTGCGAAATGCAAAGTGACTTCCGTGTTCTGGCCGATACGTTGTTCAGCCAATACCTGATCAGTCATTGACGGTCTCTCCGGTTTTCTTACTCTTGAACATATCCAGCGCCAGCATGATTGCACCGACGGTGATGGCGCTGTCGGCAAAGTTGAACGCCGGGAAGTACCAGCGGTTCTGCCAGTGCACCAGAATGAAGTCGATCACATGGCCCAGGGCAATGCGGTCGTACAAGTTGCCCAGCGCGCCGCCCAGCACCAGGGCCAAGGCGATCGCCAGCCAGGTGTCATCGCGGCCCAGGCGCTTGAGCCAGACCACCAGCACCGCACTGACCACCACGGCAATCAGGGCGAACAGCCAGCGCTGCCAGCCACCGCTGTCAGCGAGGAAACTGAAGGCGGCGCCGGTGTTGTAGGCCAGGGTCCAGCTGAAGTAATCCGGAATTACCACGATCTGCTGGAACATCTCCAGGGAACCCTCGAAATGAGCCTTGCTGACCTGGTCGATGACCAGTACCAGCACGCTCAGTACGAGCCAGCCCAGGCGTCCGAAACGATCCGCTGCATCAGGCATAGTGGCGAACCTCGCCAGCACCGCTGATGTTGTCGACGCAACGACCGCAGATTTCCGGATGCTCGGGGTTTACGCCAACGTCTTCACGACAGTGCCAGCAACGCGCGCACTTAGGGAACGCCGACTTGACCACTTTGAGCTTGAGGCCCGGTACTTCGGTGGCCACGGCATCCGCTGGAGCCTGGGCAAAGGGTGCCAGGCTGGCGGTGGACGTGATCAACACGAAGCGCAGTTCGTTGCTCAGCTTGGCCAGGTCGGCGGTCAGGCTTTCCTCGGCAAACAGGGTGACTTCGGCCTGCAGGTTGCCACCGACGGCCTTGGCCGCACGCTGGACTTCCAGTTCCTTGTTCACCGCGACCTTCACGGCCATCACGCCTTCCCAGTACTCGCGACCCAGCTCGAAGTCGGCCGGCAGTTCGGTCAGGCCTTCATACCAGGTGTTGAGCATCACGGACTCGTTACGCTCGCCCGGCAGGTACTCCCACAGTTCGTCGGCGGTGAAGGCCAGGATCGGTGCGATCCAGCGCACCAGCGCTTCGCTGATGTGGTACAGCGCGGTCTGCGCCGAACGGCGCGCCTTGCTGTTGGCGCCGGTGGTGTACTGGCGGTCCTTGATGATATCGAGGTAGAAACCACCCAGTTCCTGCACGCAGAAATTGTGGATCTTCGAGTACACGTTCCAGAAGCGGTATTCGCCGTAGTGCTCCTGCAACTCTCGCTGCAGCAACAGTGTACGGTCCACGGCCCAACGGTCCAGGGCGAGCATGTCCTCGGCCGGCAGGATGTCGGTGGCCGGGTTGAAACCGGTCAGGTTCGACAGCATGAAGCGTGCGGTATTGCGGATACGACGGTAGGCATCGGCGCTGCGGGCCAGGATCTGGTCCGACACGGCGATCTCGCCCGAGTAATCGGTCGAGGCTACCCACAGACGCATGATGTCGGCACCCAAGGTGTCGTTGATCTTTTTCGGTTCGATCACGTTCTTCAGCGACTTGGACATCTTGCGGCCCGTCTCGTCGACGGTGAAACCGTGGGTCAGCAGTTCGCGGTACGGGGCGTGGTCGTCGATGGCACAACCCGTCAGCAACGAGGAGTGGAACCAGCCACGGTGCTGGTCCGAGCCTTCCAGGTAGAGGTCCGCACGTGGGCCGTTCTCGTGGCCCATCGGGTGCGAGCCGCGCAATACGTGCCAGTGGGTAGTACCGGAGTCGAACCACACGTCGAGGGTGTCGCTGATCTTGTCGTACAGCGGCGCTTCGTCACCCAGCAGCTCGGCGGCATCCAGCTTGAACCAGGCTTCGATGCCTTCCTGTTCAACGCGTTGAGCCACGGTTTCCATCAGTTCGACAGTGCGAGGGTGCAGTTCGCCGCTTTCCTTGTTCAGGAAGAACGGGATCGGCACACCCCAGTTGCGCTGGCGGGAGATGCACCAGTCTGGACGATTGGCGATCATCGAGTGCAGGCGCGCCTGGCCCCAGGCCGGGACGAACTTGGTGTCTTCGATGGCTTTGAGCGAGCGCACACGCAGGGTGTCGCCGCTGGCGGGCTCTTTGTCCATGCCGATGAACCACTGCGCGGTGGCGCGGTAGATCAGCGGGGTCTTGTGGCGCCAGCAGTGCATATAGCTGTGCTGGATAGTCGCGGTTTGCATGAGTGCGCCGACTTCGCGCAGCTTGTCGATGATCGCCTGGTCGGCCTTGAAGATGAACTGGCCACCGAAGAACTCCAGCGAAGACGCATATACGCCATTGCTTTGCACCGGGTTGATGATGTCATCGTTCACCAGGCCGTACTTCTTGCAGATGACGAAGTCGTCCACGCCATAGGCAGGCGAGCAGTGAACCACGCCGGTACCGGAACCCAGCTCGACGTAGTCAGCCAGGTACACCGGCGACAGGCGGTCGTAGAACGGATGACGGAAGTTGATCAGTTCCAGCGCAGAGCCGGTCGTGGTGGCAATCACCGAGCCTTGCAGCTCGTAGCGGGCCAGGCAGGCCTCGACCATTTCTTCAGCCAGCACCAGCAGGCGATCACCAACGTCCACCAGGGCGTAGGTGAACTCCGGGTGCACGTTCAGTGCCTGGTTGGCCGGAATGGTCCACGGGGTGGTGGTCCAGATCACGATGGCGGCAGGCTTGGCCAGGCTCGACAGGCCGAAGGCCTCGGCGAGCTTGACGTCGTCGGCAACCGGGAAGGCCACGTCGATGGTCGAGGACTTCTTGTCTTCGTACTCGACTTCCGCTTCAGCCAGGGCCGAACCGCAGTCAAAGCACCAGTTCACGGGCTTGAGGCCCTTGAACACGAAACCGCCCTTGACGATTTCGGCCAAGGCGCGGATTTCACCGGCCTCGTTCTTGAAGTTCATGGTCTTGTACGGGTTGTCCCAATCGCCCAGCACGCCCAGGCGGATGAATTCGGACTTCTGCCCTTCGATCTGCTCGGTGGCGTAGGCGCGGCACAGCTCGCGGGTCTTGTCGGCGCCCAGGTTCTTGCCGTAGGTCACTTCGACTTTGTGTTCGATCGGCAGGCCATGGCAGTCCCAACCCGGAACATAAGGCGCGTCGAAACCCGAAAGGGTTTTCGAACGGATGATCATGTCCTTGAGAATCTTGTTCAGCGCATGACCGATGTGAATCGTGCCGTTGGCGTAAGGAGGGCCGTCGTGCAGAACGAATTTCGGACGATCCTTGCCAATTTCGCGCAACTTTCCGTACAGGCCAATACTGTCCCAGCGCTGCAGGATCTGCGGTTCGCGCTGTGGCAGGCCGGCCTTCATTGGGAAGGCGGTGTCCGGAAGGTTTAGCGTGGCTTTATAGTCGGTCATTTAAGGCTCTTCGGTTAGCGATGGGCGCTAGGTGCGGCTAGTGCACGGGCGGCGGCGACATCCGCATTGATCGCCGTTTTCAACGCCTCCAGGGAGGCGAAACGCTGCTCTTCACGCAGCTTCTGGTGGAAAACCACCGTCAAACGCCGGTCATACAGATCACCGGCAAAATCCAAAAGGTGAACTTCCAGGTGGGCCTTGCCATCACCTGCAACCGTGGGCCTGACACCTATATTGGCGACTCCCGGCCACGATTGGCCGTCGATATCGACGCTCACCAGGTAAACCCCGGTCAGCGGCACACGACGGCGCTTGAGTTGCACGTTGGCAGTTGGCGTACCCAGTTGGCGCGCCAGCTTCTGGCCGTGCAATACCCGCCCGGCAATACGGAACGGGCGACCGAGCAGACGCTCGGCCAAGGCGAAGTCGGCAGCGGCCAGGGCATTACGCACCTGGGTGCTGCTCACGCGCAGGCCGTCCAGTTCGACGGTTTGCGCGGCTTCGACGGTAAACCCCTGGGTGACACCGGCGTGTTGCAGGAAATCGAAATCGCCGACCCGGTCACAACCGAAACGGAAGTCGTCGCCGACCTCCAAATGCTGTACGCCCAGGCCATCGACCAGGATACGGTCGACAAACTCAGCGGCGCTGAGGCTCTGCAAACGCTGGTTGAAGGCCAGGCAGAGGACGCGGTCCACACCTTCGTCGGCCAGCAGTTGCAGCTTGTCCCGAAGGCGGGCCAGACGGGCCGGTGCCGTTTCCGGGGTAAAGTATTCCCGCGGCTGCGGCTCAAAAATCACCACGCAGCTGGGCACGCCCAACTCGACCGCACGCTCGCGCAGCCTTGCCAGGATAGCCTGGTGGCCACGGTGAACACCGTCAAAGTTGCCAATAGTGGCGACGCAGCCCCGATGCTGGGGGCGCAGGTTGTGGAGACCTCGAACCAGCTGCATAACGCGCTTCTTGCTCATAAAGTGGTCGATTATAACCACACCCGGCCCCGGATCACAGGCAACAGCGCAGGCCAAATGGGTCGAATCGATAAAACAATCGTTTTATCACGGCAAAGTCTCTATCCCAGCGACTTGCGATTGAAATCCCGCAGGCGGAAGCCCTGCAGCAGCAACATCCCGAAGTACACCACCACACCGGCGACGACAAGTACGCCAAGGCGCATGAAGCGCTCCAACATATGGCCTTGATCCCAGGCGGGCATGATGTGCATCAGCCCGAGCAGCACGGCCGACATCATCGCCACCGCTACCAGCAACTTGAGCGCAAACATCCCCCAGCCCGGCTGCGGTTGGAACATCTGCTGCTTACGCAGTTGATAAAACAGCAGGCCCGCATTGATACAGGCACCGGCGCTGATCGCCAAGGCAAGACCGGCGTGGGCCAGCGGGCCGATGAATACCAGGTTGAGCAGTTGCGTGACGATCAGCGTGAAGATTGCAATCTTCACCGGCGTGCGGATGTTTTGCTGGGCGTAGAAACCCGGCGCCAGCACTTTGATCACGATAATGCCGAGCAGGCCGACGGAGTAGGCAATCAACGCATGCTGGGTCATCAGGGCGTCGTGTGCATCGAATTGCCCGTACTGGAACAGCGACACCGTCAGCGGCTCAGCCAGGATTCCCAGCGCCAGGGAGCACGGCAACACCAGGACGAAACACAGGCGCAGCCCCCAGTCGAGAATGCGCGAGTACTCCTGGCGATCCTTGCTGGCGTAGGTACGCGCCAGGGTCGGCAGCAAAATCGTGCCCAGGGCAACGCCAAGCACGCCGGACGGCAGTTCCATCAGACGATCGGCGTAGTACATCCACGACACCGAGCCGGAGACCAGCAGCGAGGCAAACGCGGTGTTGATGATCAGGGAAATCTGACTGACCGACACACCGAGGATCGCCGGCAACATGTTGCGCATTACGCGCCAGACGCCTGTGTCCTTGAGGTTCAGGCGCGGCAGGACGAGCATGCCGATCTTTTTCAGGTGCGGCAGTTGGTACAGCAATTGCGCCAGCCCGCCTGCCAGGACCGCCCAGCCCAGGGCCATGACCGGCGGATCGAAGTACGGCGTAAGGAACAGCGCGAAGATAATCATGCTGACGTTCAGCAGGGTCGGCACGAAGGCCGGCACCGAGAAACGATTCCAGGTATTGAGGATCGCCCCGGCCAGGGAGGATAGGGAGATCAGCAATATATAAGGAAAGGTCACGCGCAACAGATCAGTGGTCAGCGCGAATTTTTCCGGGGTGTTGGCAAAACCGGGCGCCGTCGCCCAGATCACCCAGGGGGCGGCGAGCATGCCGGCGATGGTCACCAGCATCAATACCAGGGTGAGCAGGCCCGAGACGTAGGCAATAAAGGTACGGGTCGCCTCTTCGCCCTGCTGGGTCTTGTATTCAGCCAGGATCGGCACGAACGCCTGGGAAAATGCGCCCTCGGCGAAGATTCGCCGCAGCAGGTTGGGCAGCTTAAACGCTATAAAGAAGGCATCCGTGGCCATGCTGGCGCCAAAAATGCGCGCCAGCAGGGTGTCACGCACAAACCCCAAAACCCGGGAGATCATCGTGATAGAGCTGACGGCGGCCAACGATTTGAGCAGATTCATTGAAAGAGTTTGCGCCTATAGATAAAGAGCAGGCGAACTAAGCGCCTACATATGCGATACTGCGCGCCTGCAACAGCACAGAGCCAAAGCTCGCGAGTTTACAGGTCAAGCGCCGGAAATAAATCACCCGCCTCTTCAGATCGACCACTCAGCAGTTCGCATCAGCCGCCCTTGACAACCCATCAAGTCATCGGCATGATTCGCGGCCTATTTTGTTTGCTATTTCCTAAAAAGTCTTTCGAGGAGCTCGACGGTGGCCAACACACCTTCCGCCAAAAAACGTGCAAAACAGGCTGAGAAGCGTCGCAGCCACAACGCCAGCCTGCGTTCCATGGTTCGTACCTACATCAAGAATGTAGTTAAAGCCATCGACACCAAAGACGCTGAAAAAGCCCAAGCTGCTTACGTTCTGGCAGTGCCGGTTATCGACCGTATGGCCGATAAAGGCATCATCCACAAGAACAAGGCCGCTCGTCATAAGAGCCGCCTGAATGGCCACATCAAGGCTCTGAGCGTTGCTGCAGCAGCCTAAGTGGTAAGAACTGCCACGTAACCCCGGTTGCGTAACAGTTAAGAAATGCCCCGTACCGAAAGGTCCGGGGCATTTTTGTTTGTGCCTGAAAAGTCCTGGCCGTGATCTGTGGCAAGCCCGCTCGCCAAAAAAACGGGGAATTCTGGGCAAAAAAACGCCCCGAACCAGTCGGGGCATTTTTGCTACCACCTGATCAGTGCATCAATCAGTGGTGGTGACCGCCTTCACCGTGGACGTGGCCGTGAGCCACTTCTTCCTGGGAAGCGTCGCGGATGGCGACGATCTTCACTTGGAAGTTCAGGCGCTGGCCTGCCAGGGGGTGGTTGCCGTCGACAGTCACATCGTCGCCGTCCAGATCACGGATGGTGACGATCTGCATTTGGCCGTCCGGCGCGGAAGCGTGGAACTGCATGCCCACTTCCAACTCGTCGACGCCTTCGAACATGCTGCGGCTCAGGGTGCTGACCAGTTCGGCGGAGTATTCGCCGTAGGCATCTTCAGGCTCTACGGCCACGGTCAGTTCATCACCAACCTGTTTGCCTTCCAGCGCCTTTTCCAGGCCCGGGATGATATTACCTGCGCCTTGCAGGTAGACCAGCGGCGCGCCGCCGGCTGAGCTGTCGATGACCTCACCAGCGTCGTTGGTCAGGGTATAGTCGATGGAGACAGCCTTGTTAGCGGCGATCGTCATGGGGCGAGACCTTTTGCATAAGAATGAAGAACGGACAAGTCTAAACAAGGATTTGCCCGAAAGCGAACAGAACCCGGACGGACGGGACCGATCAACGGCCTCGTTCATCATCGGCTTCCACCAGGACGACGACCTGCACTGGGTTGCCGAGCTGTCCTGTGGACACACCCAGCACC
This sequence comes from Pseudomonas sp. MPR-R2A5, assembly GCF_058793055.1. NCBI lineage: Bacteria > Pseudomonadati > Pseudomonadota > Gammaproteobacteria > Pseudomonadales > Pseudomonadaceae > Pseudomonas > Pseudomonas sp. MPR-R2A5. Next base: position 55,773 of record NZ_JBXAFK010000028.1, on the reverse strand, counting down.
TGCGCCACCAGCCGCCCTGGCAGTCTCGTGTCTGGGTGCTGGAGCCCACGCAACGCCTTGAAAAAATAGGCCAGCCCTTTGCCTGCGGCTGGTGTGCGCAGGAGCGCGAATAACGATAACCTTGGCGCCTGATTCCCGGTAGGCACTCAACCATAGAGCGCCACCGAAGCCATGCACCTCCAGAGAATTCGCATGCAGACTTTTTTTATCGCGCCCACCGATTTTGGTGTGGGTCTGACCTCCATCAGCCTCGGGCTGGTGCGTACCCTTGAGCGGGCCGGGCTGAAAGTCGGGTTCTTCAAGCCGATTGCCCAGCCGCACCCCGGCGATACCGGCCCCGAGCGTTCCACCGAACTGGTGGCCCGCACCCACGGCCTGAAACCGCCCCAACCTCTCGGCCTGGCCCACGTAGAGCGCATGCTCGGCGATGGCCAGCTCGACGAGTTGCTTGAAGAAATCATCACCCTTTACCAACAGGCTGCCGTGGGCAAGGACGTGCTGATCGTCGAAGGCATGGTGCCGACCCGCAGCGCCAGCTACGCGGCCCGGGTCAACCTGCACCTGGCCAAGAGCCTGGATGCGGAGGTGATCCTGGTTTCCGCTCCGGAAAATGAAGTACTCACCGAACTCTCCGGCCGCGTGGAATTGCAGGCCCAGTTGTTCGGTGGCCCGAAAGACCCGAAAGTCCTCGGCGTGATCCTGAATAAGGTGCGCACCGACGAAAGCATGGAGGCCTTCTCGGCCCGCCTGAAAGAACATTCGCCGTTATTGCGCAGCGGCGATTTCCGCCTGCTGGGCTGCATCCCCTACCAGCCGGAACTCAACGCGCCGCGCACCCGCGACGTGGCCGACCTGATGGGCGCGCAAATCCTCAATGCCGGCGACTACGAAACCCGACGCATGACCAAGATCATCATCTGCGCGCGCACCATGCGTAACACCGTGGAGCTGCTCAAGCCCGGGGTACTGGTGGTAACCCCCGGCGACCGTGACGACATCATCCTCGCCGTCAGCCTGGCCGCGATCAACGGCGTGCCCCTGGCCGGCCTGCTGCTGACCAGCGATACCCTGCCCGACCCGCGCATCATGGATCTGTGCCGCGGCGCGTTCCAGGCTGGGCTGCCGGTTTTGTCGGTGAGTACCGGTTCCTACGAAACCGCCAACCTGCTCAACAACCTCAACAAGGAAATCCCCATCGATGACCGCGAGCGCGCGGAGATCATCACCGATTTCGTCGCCAGCCACCTCGATGCGCGCTGGCTGCACCAGCGTTGCGGCACGCCACGGGAGATGCGCCTGTCGCCGGCGGTGTTCCGCTACCAGTTGATCCAACGCGCCCAGGCGGCCAACAAACGCATTGTGCTGCCCGAGGGCAGCGAGCCATTGACCGTCCAAGCCGCCGCCATCTGCCAGGCCCGGGGCATCGCCCGCTGTGTGCTGCTGGCCAAGCCGGCTGACGTGGAAGCGGTCGCCCGCGCCCAAGGCATTGAATTGCCCGAAGGCCTGGAGATTCTCGACCCGGACCTGATCCGCCAACGCTATGTCGAACCGATGGTGGCGTTGCGCAAGAGCAAAAGCCTCAACGCACCGATGGCCGAGCAGCAACTGGAAGACACCGTGGTAATCGCCACCATGATGCTGGCCCTGGACGAAGTGGACGGCCTGGTTTCCGGGGTTATCCACTCCACCGCCAACACTATTCGCCCGGCCCTGCAACTGATCAAGACCGCGCCGGGCTGCACCTTGGTGTCGTCAGTGTTCTTCATGCTGTTCCCCGAACAAGTGCTGGTGTACGGCGACTGCGTGATGAACCCGCACCCAAGCGCTGCCGAGCTGGCGGAAATCGCCCTGCAAAGCGCTGAATCGGCGGCCGCGTTCGGTATCACCCCGCGGGTGGCGATGATCAGCTATTCCAGCGGCGACTCGGCCAGCGGCGAAGAAGTGGAAAAAGTCCGCGAAGCCACCCTGCTCGCCCACGAACAGCAAAGCTCGCTGCTGATCGACGGCCCGTTGCAATACGACGCCGCCGCCAACGAAAACGTCGCCCGGCAACTGGCGCCCGACAGCCTGGTAGCCGGCAAGGCCACCGTGTTCGTATTCCCCGACCTGAACACCGGCAACACCACCCACAAGGCGGTACAACGCAGCGCCGATTGCGTCAGCCTGGGGCCGATGCTCCAAGGCCTGCGCAAGCCGGTGAATGACCTGCCGCGCGGCGCCCAAGTGGATGACATCGTGTACACCATCGCCCTGACGGCGATTCAAGCCGCCAACCGACCTATGGATATCTAAATGCTGGATTTTCTACCTGCCGCCGCGCGCGGGGTGATCGCTTCGCTGTTGTTGGCGCTGAATACGATCCTGTTGTGTTCGTTCCTGTTTGTCGTCGCGCTGTTCAAGGCGCTGCCGTTCGCCAAGCGCTTCAGCGAGTGGCTGATGAACCACACCCATGAAGCCTGGGTCACCAACAACAAGGGTTGGATGAACCTGGTGCGCCGCACCCGTTGGCACCTTAAAGGCCTTGAAGGCCTGGACTACCAGCACTCGTACCTGGTGACCAGCAACCACCAGAGCTGGGTCGACATCATGGTGCTGCAATACGTGCTCAATCGACGGATTCGCCCGCTCAAGTTTTTCCTCAAGCAGGAGCTGATCTGGGTGCCGGTGATTGGCCTGGCATGGTGGGCGCTGGGTTTTCCTTTCATGAAGCGCTACACCAAGGCCTACCTGGAAAAACACCCGGAGAAGAAAGGCAAAGACCTGGAAACCACCCGCAAGACCTGCGCGAAGTTTCGTGACAACCCGGTAGGTATTTTCAACTTTGCCGAAGGCACGCGCTTTACGCCGGGCAAGCACGCGCAGCAGAACTCGCCGTTTCGCTACCTGCTCAAGCCCAAGGCCGGTGGTATCGCATTTGTCCTGGATGCCATGGGTGAACAGTTGAAGTCACTGGTCAACGTGACCATCCACTATCCCGCCGGACGCCCGGGGTATTGGGACTTGCTGTGCGGGAATGTGCAGGACGTGGTGGTGCAGTTTGAAGAGGTGCCGATTCCGGCCGAGTTCATTGGCAAGAATTATGAGCAGGATGGGGAGTACAGGACGGCGTTCCAGGGTTGGATCAACACGCTATGGGAAGATAAGGATGCGCTGCTGGACAGGCTCCACACCGAATACCCAGACAAACATTGATCAAACTGTGGGAGGGGGCTTGCCCCCGATGGCAGTGTGTCAGTCAGTACATGCTTTACTGACCCACCGCTATCGGGGGCAAGCCCCCTCTCACAGTTGACCGCGCTCGATCTTGAATTAGATCGCGCCGCGCTTACGCAACAGCTCCAGCACTTGCTTGACGCTGTCTTCCAGGGACAGTGCCTGGGTGTCGATCACCAGGTCGGCATTCAACGGCACGTCGTAAGGGAACGACTCGCCCGGGATATTATCCCCACCCGCCGCGTACAACCCTTGCGGATCACGCTCAGCGCACACCAGCGGCGATGCCTGCACGTAGACCGTCAGCAAGCGATCGGCACCGATCAGCGCCTTGGCCTGTTCACGCCCTTCGGCGTCCGGTGCAACGAACGCGGCCAGGGTCAGCAGGCCGGCTTCGTTGAACTGGCGCGCGACATGCGCCGCACGACGCCAGTTCTCGGTACGCCCGACACGGTCCTGCGGCAGGCCTTTGTTGAGGTCGTGACGCAGGTTCTGGCCATCCAGTACGAACACTGCACGGCCCATGTCGAACAGCCTGCGCTCAACCGCGTAGGCCAAGGTGCTTTTACCTGCGCCTGACAGGCCGCTGAACAACACGGTGGCAGGCTGCTGACCGAAACGCTGCGCGCGCTCTTCGGTGGACACGTGGGCCAACTTGCCATGCTGCGCCGCACTGCCGTGGGTCACGGGCGGTGCGATGATCATGCCTGCGGCCACGGTGCCGTTGGTCAAGCGGTCGATGACGATAAACGCGCCGGTGGTGCGGTTGCTCGCATAGCCGTCCAGCGCAATGGCGGTGTCAAGGCTGACCTTGACCCGGCCGATCTCGTTCAATTGCAGAGCACTTGCCGGGCCTTCGGCCAGGGTGTTCACGTCCACACGGTGCACGATGCTGGTGATGGAGCCCGGCACGTAGCTGGTGGCACGCTTGATGTCGTATTTCTTGCCCGGCAGCATCGGCTCTTCAGCCATCCACACCAGCATGGCGTCAAAAGCGTCGGTGACTTGCGGCACGTTGTCGGCATGCACCAGCAGGTCGCCACGGGAGATGTCGATCTCGTCTTCCATGGTCAGGGTCACGGCCTGGCCGGGGCCTGCGTGTTCCAGTTCACCTTCGAAGGTGACGATGGATTTGACGCGACTGCTCTTGCCTGACGGCAGCACCACGACTTCGTCGCCCTTGTGCACAATGCCGCTGGCCAGGGTGCCGGCAAACCCGCGGAAGTTCAGGTTCGGACGGTTGACGTACTGCACCGGGAAACGCAGGTCGGTGTAGTTGCGATCATTGGCGATCTCGACAGTCTCGAGGATCTCCATCAGGGACTGGCCGGTGTACCAAGGCGAGCGCTCGCTCTTGTTCACCACGTTGTCGCCCTTGAGGGCCGACATCGGCACGAACGCCATGGTGCTCGGCTTGAAGGCGATGCCATCGGCGAACTTCAGGTAGTCGGCCTTGATCTGCTCGAACACGCGCTCGTCGAAGCCGTTGAGGTCCATCTTGTTGATGGCGATCACGATGTGCTTGATGCCCAGCAACGAGGCAATGAAGCTGTGGCGACGGGTCTGGGTCTGCACGCCGTAGCGCGCGTCCACCAGGATGATCGCCAGGTCACAGGTGGATGCACCGGTGGCCATGTTGCGGGTGTACTGCTCATGGCCGGGGGTGTCGGCGATGATGAATTTGCGCTTGGCGGTGGAGAAGTAGCGGTAGGCGACATCGATGGTGATGCCCTGCTCACGCTCGGCCTGCAGGCCATCGACCAGCAAGGCCAGGTCGATGTCGTCACCGGTGGTGCCGACCTTCTTCGAATCGCGGGTGATGGCTTCCAGGTGATCTTCGTAGATCATCTTGGAGTCGTGCAGCAGGCGCCCGATCAGGGTGCTCTTGCCGTCGTCGACGTTGCCGCAGGTCAGGAAGCGCAACATTTCCTTGCGCTCGTGCTGGCCCAGGTAGGCGAGGATGTCCTCGCTGATCAAATCAGATTGATGCGACATTGGTGACAACCCCTTAGAAATAACCCTGACGTTTCTTGTCTTCCATCGAGCCTGCGCCATCGTGGTCGATGACCCGGCCCTGGCGCTCGGAAGTTCGCGTCAGGAGCATTTCCTGAATGATGTCCGTCAGCGTCTCGGCTTCGGACTCCACCGCGCCCGTCAACGGGTAGCAGCCAAGGGTACGGAAACGTACTTTCTTTTTGACGATGCGGGCTTTGTCTTCGTCGGACAAGTGCTCAAGGATGCGGTCGTCGTCGATCATGATCAGCGTGCCGTTCTTCTCGATCACGTCGCGCTCGGCGGCGAAGTACAGCGGCACGATCGGGATACCTTCCAGGTAGATGTACTGCCAGATATCCAGCTCGGTCCAGTTGGACAGCGGGAACACACGGATCGACTCGCCCTTGTTGACGTTGCCGTTGTAGACGTTCCACAACTCCGGGCGCTGGTTCTTCGGGTCCCAGCGGTGCTTGCTGTCACGGAACGAGTACACGCGCTCTTTGGCACGGGATTTCTCTTCATCGCGACGGGCACCGCCAAAGGCTGCGTCGAAACCATATTTGTCCAGAGCCTGCTTGAGGCCCTCGGTCTTCATGATGTCGGTGTGCTTGGCACTGCCGTGGGTAAACGGGTTGATGCCCTGCGCCACGCCGTCCGGGTTGACATGGGTGATCAACTCCAGGCCCAGCTCTTCAACCATGCGGTCGCGGAACCGGTACATTTCCTGGAACTTCCACTGGGTGTCGACGTGCATCACCGGGAACGGCAGCTTGCCCGGGAAGAACGCCTTGCGTGCCAGGTGCAGCATCACGGCGGAGTCTTTACCGATCGAGTAGAGCATCACCGGGTTGTCGAACTCGGCGGCGACCTCGCGGATGATGTGGATGCTTTCCGCCTCCAGCTGTTTCAGATGCGTCAGTTTGTCGACCATGGCTACTCACGGAAAAACGATCTTATGGACGGCCTGCGGGCCGTGTTCGAGCGGGGCATGCTAGCACAGCACCTTCTTCTATTCAGGGAGCGATCTAGATCGAAACGGTATATGAATATACTCCCAGGTTTGACTCATCCGACTCATGAACATCGCCCTACCTCCCACCGGGTTGATGGGGGTTAGTCAGATCGGGTTGGGGCAATCGATGAACAGGTGCTCCAGGGCGAAACGCCGCGCCAGGTAATCGCCCAGCGCCTGCACACCATAGCGCTCGGTGGCGTGATGGCCGGCCGCGATAAAGCTGATGTCGTTTTCCCGCGCGCTGTGGAAGGTCTGCTCGGAGGCTTCGCCGCTCAGGAACAAGTCGACACCGGCGGCAATCGCCTGGTCGATATAGCCCTGGCCGCCGCCCGTGCACCAACCGACGCGGCGGATCATCTCGCTGCCTTCGATCAACAGGGGCTCACGGCCCATGACATCCTGCACGCGTCGGGCGAAATCGCGGGGCGACAGGGGTTCGGCCAGGGACCCGACCAGGCCGACGATCTTGAGGTTGTCGGGGTCCAGCGGGCCTTCGACGGTGATGTCCAGTTGACGCGCCAGTTGCACGTTATTGCCGACGTCTGCGTGCAGGTCCAGCGGCAGGTGATAGGCCAGCAGGCTGATGTCGTGCTTGAGCAGGGTTTTCAAGCGGCGTTGCTTCATGCCGGTGACGCAGGGGTTCTCGCCCTTCCAGAAATACCCGTGGTGCACCAGCACCAGGTCGGCCTGCGCCTCGACGGCAGCATCCAGCAATGCCTGGCTGGCGGTCACGCCGCTGACGATGCGCATCACTTGCGGACGCCCCTCTACCTGCAGGCCATTGGGGCAGTAATCGGCAATTCTTGCGCTGCCAAGGTAGCGGTCCGCTTCCTCGACGAGGGTGCTCAAAGCAACGGCCATAAAAGACTCCTAAATATCCCGTTCAGAGGCGCTCGCAGCCTCGTATAATGCGCGACATTATGGGCGCTCTCCCGCCCCCTGCAACCTGTCAGGACTTACTTGATGCTCAAGGCACTGCGTTTTTTCGGATGGCCATTACTGGCTGGCGTGCTGATTGCAATACTGATTATTCAGCGTTTCCCCGAATGGGTGGGCTTGCCCAGCCTTGATGTGAACCTGCAACAGGCCCCGCAAACCAGCGCGGTAGTACAAGGCCCGGTGACTTACGCGGACGCGGTGGTTATTGCTGCCCCCGCGGTGGTCAACCTGTACACCACCAAAGTCATCAACAAACCTGCGCATCCGTTATTTGAAGACCCGCAGTTTCGCCGCTATTTCGGCGACAACGGGCCCAAGCAACGGCGCATGGAGTCCAGCCTCGGCTCGGGCGTGATCATGAGCCCGGAAGGCTACATCCTCACCAACAACCACGTGACCACCGGCGCCGACCAGATTGTGGTGGCCCTGCGTGACGGTCGTGAAACCCTGGCCCGCGTGGTGGGCAGCGATCCGGAAACCGATCTGGCCGTCCTGAAGATCGACCTCAAGAACCTACCGTCCATTACCCTGGGACGCTCCGACGGCCTGCGCGTGGGCGACGTGGCATTAGCCATCGGCAACCCGTTCGGCGTGGGCCAGACTGTCACCATGGGCATCATCAGCGCCACCGGGCGTAACCAGCTGGGCCTGAACAGCTACGAAGACTTTATCCAGACCGATGCGGCGATCAACCCGGGCAACTCCGGCGGCGCGCTGGTGGACGCCAACGGCAACCTGACCGGTATCAACACGGCGATTTTCTCCAAGTCGGGCGGCTCTCAGGGCATCGGTTTTGCGATCCCGGTCAAGCTGGCGATGGAAGTGATGAAGTCGATCATCGAGCATGGCCAGGTGATTCGCGGCTGGCTGGGCATTGAAGTGCAACCGCTGACCAAGGAACTGGCTGAGTCGTTCGGCCTGACCGGGCGCCCAGGCATCGTGGTCGCCGGGATCTTCCGCGACGGCCCGGCGCAGAAAGCCGGCCTGCAATTGGGCGACGTGATCCTCAGTATCAATGGCGAACCGGCCGGTGATGGTCGCAAGTCGATGAACCAGGTGGCGCGGATCAAGCCGACCGACAAGGTGACGATCCAGGTGATGCGCAACGGTAAAGAGATCAAGCTGCTGGCGGAAATCGGCCTGCGCCCACCGCCTGCGCCGGTGAAAGAAGAGGAATAAACCACAGCGCCAGGTACCCGTGCGCGGGTACCTGTAAGCTCATATTTCAAAGCAAATTCATTCTCATTAGACATGTTATATTGTTTCAATATCGTTATTGGAACGCTCTATCATGCCGTCTCGAAAACTTGCCCCCTTGGCTGGCCTGGCCTTGGGTTTGCTGCTCGACCCCGCCGCTGCTGAAGAAAACACCGTTGAACTGGAGACCATCAGCGTCACTACCGACGCCTACGAATCCGCCACCGGCCCGGTCAAAGGCTACCGTGCCACCCGCTCGGCCAGCGCAACCAAAACCGACACCGCCCTTCGCGACATCCCACAGTCCATCAGCGTGATTCCCGCCTCGGTACTCACGGACCTGGGCAGCACCAACGTGGAACGCGCCCTGGAGTTTGCCGGCGGAGTGTCCAAGCAGAACAACTTTGGCGGCCTTACGCTCTACGAATACAGCGTGCGCGGCTTCACCACTTCGGAGTTCTACCAGGACGGCTTCAGCGCCAACCGGGGCTACCCAAGCACACCGGACGCGGCCAATATCGAACGTATCGAAGTGCTCAAAGGCCCGGCCGCCAGCCTGTATGGTCGCGGCGATCCCGGCGGCACCGTGAATATCGTCACCAAAAAGCCTCAGCCTGAAGCCTTCACCACCCTGCAAACCAGCGCCGGCAGTTGGGACCGTTATCGCACCGCTCTCGACGTCAATACGCCGCTGGACAGCGAGGGCAACCTGCTGTCGCGGGTCAACCTGGCGGTGGAGGACAACCACAGCTTCCGCGATCACGTCCAGAGCAAGCGCGTATTTGTCGCGCCCTCATTCAGCTGGCAGCTTGACCCGGACACCCGCTTGCTGGTGGAAAGCGAATTCGTACGCCACAGTTCCACCTTCGACCGCGGCATCGTCGACGCCCCAGGCGTATCGCGCTCCACCTTCCTCGGCGAACCCAACGACGGCGATATTGATAACCACAACAACCGCATCCAGGCCACCCTTGAGCACCACCTCAACGATGCCTGGAAACTGCGCCTGGCCAGCCACTACAAACAAGGGAGCCTGTGGGGCGATGCATCGGAAAACCGTGCGCTGAATACCGACAGCCACACGGTTGATCGCCGCTACCGCGAACGCTCCATGGGCTGGCATGACAGCATTACCCAGCTTGAGCTCCGGGGATTGTTCGATATCGGCAGTTGGCAGCATGAATTGTTGATCGGTACCGAATACGAGGACTACCGCAAGAAGGAGCGCGTGACCGCAATTGCCGGCAGCCGCTACACCATCGACCTCTACAACCCGGTCTACGGTCAGCCCAAACCCAACGGCGCACGCTCCGGTACCGACTTCTTCGAACAGACCAAAAGCCAGGCGCTGAACCTGCAAGACCAGATCCTCTTCACCGACCGCCTGCGCGGCATGATCGGCGCACGCGTGGAGCATTTCGAACAAAGCACCGACGACTTCACCCGCAACCACACCAAGAGCCGACAGACCCACACTGCCCTTACCCAACGCGCCGGCCTGCTCTATCAGCTCACGCCTGAACTCGGCGTGTTCGCCAACGCCTCGACGTCGTTCAAGCCCAACAGCGGTCTGGATATCGACGGTAAATCCTTCAAGCCGGAGGAAGGTGTGGGGTATGAAGCGGGGATCAAGAGCGAGCTGTTCGACGAACGCCTCAGCGCCACCCTCGCCGCTTTTCACATCGAGAAGGAAAACGTGTTGGCCCTGGACCCGACCACCAACACCAACCGCGCCATGGGCAAGGCACGCAGCCAGGGCTTTGATCTGCAAGTGACCGGGCAGGTGACCGACGCGGTGCGCGTGATTGGCGCCCTCGCCTACATCGACGCCGAAGTGACCAAGGGTGACAAAACCATCCCGACTGGCAGCCGCATGCTCGGCGTAGCCAAGCGCAGCGGCAGTCTGTTGGGCGTGTATGAATTCCAGGATGGAGCATTGCGCGGTTCAGACCTGGGTGCGGCCCTCACCTACGTGGGTGATCGCTCGGGTGAAGCCGGTGGCCGCTTCGAGCTGCCCGCCTACCACACCGTCGACCTGCTCGCGCATTACAAGGCCACGGACAACGTCACCGTGGGGCTGAACTTGAACAACCTGTTTGATGAGAAATACTACGAGCGGTCCTACAGTAGCTATTGGGTCAATCCAGGTGAGCCGCGCAACTTCACCGTGAGCCTGACCCTCAACCTGTAACGCGATCAAGCCTGTGGGAGGGAGCTGGTCCTAATGCCAGTCAGCTAAGAGATAGAACAAGCAAACAGCAACCTGTGGCGAGCGGGCTTGCCCCGCGTTGGGCTGCGCAGCAGCCCCAATCAATCGGAATGCGGAGTATCAGGCACTCCTCAGCGGCTGGTTCCGGGGCTGCTGCGCAGCCCAACGCGGGGCAAGCCCGCTCGCCACAGCAAAGCCCGCTAGCCACAGTTACAGCGTTCTTCCTTAACTAACTGGCATGAGGGTGTGCCCCCCTCCCACATTACAGTGCAACGGGCGCCCGCTCGCACAGGGTATTGAGCGCCACCGCCCACTGCTCGCTGTCATTCAGGCACGGCACCAGCACCAACTCCTCGCCCCCCGCTTCGCGGAACTGCTCGCTGCCGCGATCGCCGATTTCTTCCAGCGTCTCGATGCAATCGGCGACAAACGCCGGGCACATCACCAGCAACTTTTTCACCCCTTGCTGGGCCAACGCCTCAAGGCGTGCCTCGGTGTAGGGTTCGATCCACTTCGCACGGCCCAGGCGCGACTGGAAGGCCACCGACCACTTGCCATCCGGCAAGCCCAGGCGTTCGGCGAAATCCCGGGCAACGCTGAAGCACTGCGCGCGGTAGCAGGTGGCGAGCACCTCAGGCGAGGCGTTCTTGCAGCAATCGGCATCCTTGAAACAATGCGCGCCAGTGGGGTCGAGCTTTTTCAGATGACGCTCGGGCAGGCCGTGGAAACTCAGCAGCAAGTGATCGTAGTGCTCTTCTATATAAGGTCGAGCACTGGCCGCCAGCGCGTCGAGGTATTCCGCCTGATCGTAGAACGGTTGCAGGATCGAGAATTGCACGTTGAGCTTCTTATCGCGCACCACCCGCCGGGCCTCTTCGATCACCGTGGTCACGGTGCTGTCGGCAAACTGCGGGTACAACGGCGCCAGGGTGACGTTCTGAATACCCTGGGCGGCCAGGCGAGTCAGGGTGGTTTCCAGGGACGGCTCGCCATAGCGCATCGCCAGCTCCACCGGACCCTGGGTCCACTGCGCAGTCATCTGCTGTTGCAGGCGCCGGCTGAGCACCACCAGCGGCGAGCCCTCGTCCCACCAGATCGAGGCATAGGCATGGGCCGACTGCTCGGGACGCTTGATCAGGATCAGCGACACCAACAGGCGCCGCACCGGCCATGGCAGGTCGATCACATAAGGGTCCATCAAAAACTGATTGAGGTAGCTGCGCACATCGGCCACCGAAGTAGACGCCGGTGACCCCAGGTTGACCAGTAACAACGCGTGATCCGTCATGCAACATCCTATCTCTAGAGGCGGCTGGACAAGTCGTCCAAGGCCGCCTTCAACTCAGTGAACTGGAAAGTGAAACCGGCGGCCAACAGCCGCTCGGGTAAAGCTTTCTGGCCGCCCAGCAACAAACCGGACAACTCCCCCAACCCGACCTTCAATGCGAAGGCTGGCATGGGCATGAACGCCGGGCGGTGCAGTACCTGGCCCAACGTCTTGGCAAACTCGCGGTTACGCACCGGGTGCGGCGCGCAGGCATTATAAGGACCACTGGCGTCCCCCTGGTGCAGAAGAAAATCAATCAGGGCGATTTGATCCTTGATGTGCACCCATGGCATCCACTGCCGACCATTACCAATAGGCCCGCCCAGCGCCAGTTTGAACGGCAGCAACAACCGCGACAAAAAGCCGCCCTCAGCCGCCAGTACCAACCCGGTACGCACCAGCACCACGCGAATGCCCAGCGCCTCGGCACGCTGGGCGGTTTCTTCCCAGGCGATGCACAGCTGGCTGGGGAAATCGTCCTGCACCGGGCCACTGGCCTCGGTCAATTCGCGCTCACCACCATCGCCGTACCAACCTACGGCCGAACCGGAAATCAACACCTGCGGCTTGTGCGCCAGGCCTTCCAGCCATGTCAGCAGGGTTTCGGTCAGGCTGATGCGGCTGCTCCACAACAATGCCTTGCGTTTGTGCGTCCAGGGACGATCGGCGATGGGCGCGCCGGCGAGATTAATGACCGCGTCCACCGGGCCGATAACCTCTTGCAAGCGGGCAACACCCCGCACGGCGTCGCCGCACACGTTGGCGACTTGTGCAGGTTGACGGCTCCACACCGTCAGGTGATGACCTTGCGCCAGCCAGTGTTGGCAGAGTTGACGGCCGATCAGGCCGGTACCGCCGGTCAGCAAAATATGCATGGGACGCTCCTCATGTAACGTTCGCCGCCGATCACTGGTCTATTTTATAAGCAGGGATCAATTTGTAATCGGGCGTGACATTGGTTTAAGCAGACGGGTTTAGCCTCAGTCTTAACCATAGGCCACGCCAAACGATCAGGTACGCCAAAACTTATACCAAAAAACAATATTGTACAGCTATTGGTGTCGGCGTAGTCTGTACCCAACGGTAAAACGAGGCCTCCCATGACTGTCCCCATCGCGATCATCGGTACCGGCATCGCCGGTCTCTCCGCCGCCCGAGCGTTACGAGACGCCGGGCACGTTGTACAACTCTTCGATAAAAGCCGCGGCAGTGGTGGCCGCATGTCCAGCCAGCGCAGCGATGCCGGCGCGTTGGATATGGGCGCACAGTATTTCACCGCCCGCGACCGACGCTTCGTCAACGAAGTGCAGCGCTGGCAAAGCAACGGCTGGGCCGAGCAGTGGACACCGCAGTTGTATAACTTCAAATCCGGCCAGCTCACGCCCTCCCCCGATGAACAGACCCGCTGGGTCGGCACACCGCGCATGAGCGCCATCACCCGCGCGCTGCTCGACGACCTGCCGGTGGAGTTCGGTTGCCGGATCACCGAGGTATTCCAAGGCAAGCACCACTGGAACCTGCTGGATGCCGACGGCGGCAATCATGGGCCGTTCAGCCACGTGATCATCGCCACGCCCGCCCCCCAAGCCACCGCCCTGCTGGCCGCCGCGCCCAAGCTGGCGGGTGTCGCTGCCAGCGTAAAAATGGACCCGACCTGGGCCATCGCCCTGGCCTTCGACAAACCCCTGGATACGCCGATGGAAGGCTGCTTCGTGCAGGACAGCCCGCTCGACTGGCTGGCACGCAACCGCAGCAAACCGGGGCGCGACGCCACCCTCGACACCTGGGTGTTGCACGCCACCAGCGCCTGGAGCAAGGCGCACCTGGACCTGTCCAAGGAAGCGGTGATCGAACACCTGCACGGCGCCTTCGCCGAACTGCTGCACAGCGCCATGCCCGCGCCTTCCTTCAGCCTGGCGCACCGTTGGCTCTACGCACGACCGTCCAGCGCCCATGAGTTCGGCGTACTGGCCGACGCCGACCTGGGCTTGTACGTGTGTGGTGACTGGTGCCTGTCAGGCCGGGTGGAAGGTGCCTGGCTCAGCGGCCAGGAAGCCGCGCGACGCTTGATCGAGCACCTGCGATGAACCGCGTCAATCCTGCCAAATTGCTGCTGTCGAAATGGACAGCAGCAAGCCCGCGCAACAAGGAAAAGCACTTCCTCGTCACTGAACTGTTTCGCGACGACGAAGGCACCGTGCTGGACATCGAGTTGCAAGCCGTGATGACCCGGCGTACAGAGCGCCTGGCCTGGCAAACCCTGCAAAACGCCGAGAATTGGCACATCGGCTGGAAATAGCCTGCGCAAAAATACTTGTACAAATAATTTGACTTGTACAGCGCCAAACCTATGATGAGATTTAGTTGTACAGGTTCTACACCTTGTACAGGAATTTTGCAGAGGTTTGGCCATGCCCACTACCCCGTCCTTCAAGCCGAAAATTGGCATCAGTGCCTGCCTGCTGGGCGAGACCGTACGCTTCAATGGCGGCCACAAACAATCCCATCTGTGCAGCGAGGTGCTCGCCGAGTATTTCGACTTCGTGCCGCTGTGCCCGGAAGTGGCGATCGGCCTGGGCATTCCCCGTGAAACCATTCGCCTGGTGGGCGATGCCGAACAGCCACAGGCCGTTGGCACGGTGCATCGCGAACTGAACGTCACTGCGCCGCTTGACGCATACGGCCGGAAAATGGCCGCCGAACACACTGACCTGTGCGGCTACATCTTTATGCAGAAGTCGCCCTCGTGCGGCCTGGAGCGGGTCAAGGTGTACCGCGAGAACGGCGCACCGGTGGACGGCGGCGGTCGCGGCATCTACGCCCAGGCGTTTTGCGCTCGCCACCCGAACCTGCCCGTGGAAGAAGATGGCCGCCTGAATGACCCGGTCCTGCGGGAAAACTTCCTGGCGCGCGTCTTCGTCTACGCCAGCTGGCAACGACTGCTGGCCGAGGGCCTGACCCGCCACCGCTTGCTCGCCTTTCACTCGCGCTACAAGTATTTGCTGATGGCCCACAGCTTGATGCATTACAAAAGCCTGGGCCACCGGCTCGGCAGCATGTCCAAGGATGCCAACCTCGACGAATTGGCGGCCTGCTACTTCAGTGACCTGATGACCGGCCTGAAAAAGTGCGCCACCCGCGGCAGCCACACCAATGTGCTGCAACACATCAGCGGTTACCTCAAGCAGGTCATCAGTGCCGATGACAAACAGGAAATGCAGACCGTCATCGGCCAGTACCGCCAAGGCATCGTGCCACTGGTGGTGCCGTTGACGCTGCTCAAGCATCACTTTCGCCTCCATCCGGATCGCTACATCGCGCAGCAGGCCTACTTGCAGCCGCACCCGGAAAATCTCAGCCTGCGTAATGCGATCTAACCCATGAACAGTGTCATCAAAGCCGTCCTGCTCGACGAACCTGGCGAAGATATCGCCCAAGCCCTGGAGAACGGTTGGCTGCCGATCCGCGAAGTGGCGCGCCAGACCGGCGTCAACGCCGTCACCCTGCGCGCCTGGGAACGCCGTTACGGCCTGATCGTGCCGCAACGCACGCCCAAGGGGCACCGGTTGTTCAGCGCCGAGCATGTCCAACGCATCCACACGATCCTTACCTGGCTCAACCGTGGCGTGCCCGTCAGCCAGGTGAAAACCCTGATCGACTCAGCCCAGGTCAGCCCCGAGGCGGTCGAAAACGAATGGCATTCCCTGCGCCAGAACCTGGTGAAGGCCATCAGCGAACTGGCCGAACGCCGCGTAGACGACGCCTTTAACCAGGCCATGGCGCTGTACCCGCCGCGCACCCTGTGCGAGCAATTGCTGCTACCGCTGCTCAATGAACTGGAACAACGCTGGCAGGGCCAGTTTGGCGCGCAGATGGAGCGGGTGTTTTTCCTGTCCTGGCTGCGCAGCAAGTTTGGCGCGCGCATCTATCACAACAACCGCCAGTTGCATGGCGCGCCACTGCTGCTGATCAACCATTCCGACCTGCCCCTGGAACCGCATGTGTGGCTCAGCGCCTGGCTGGCCAGCAGCGCCGACTGCCCGGTGGAGGTGTTCGACTGGCCCCTGCCCGCCGGCGAACTGTCCCTGGCGGTGGAACACCTGCAACCGCGCGCCGTGTTGCTCTATTCGAGCAAAGCCCTCCACTGGTCGGCATTCGAAAAACTTTTGGCCGGCGTCAGTTGCCCAAAACTGATCGTCGGACCCACGGTATGCATCCACCAAACGGAGCTGGCCGTATTAATCGGCGACACCCCGGAATTGTTCGTGGCCGAAGACCCATTGTCGGCCCACCAGCGTCTGATACAGCGTGGACTTCTTTAAATGCATTTGACCTGGCTGCGCACCGACTTGCGCCTGCACGACAACACCGCCCTGGCCGCCGCGAGCCAGCGGGGCCCGGTGGCCGCCGTGTACCTGATCACCCCGCAGCAATGGCTGGCCCACGATGACGCGCCCTGCAAAGTCGACTTCTGGCTGCGCAACCTGCAGCACTTGAGCCAGGCGCTGGGTGCGCTGAACATTCCGTTGCTGATCCGCCACGCCGAGACCTGGGACCAGGCGCCTGCCGTGCTGAGCCAACTGTGCCGGGAATTGTCGGTGACGTCGGTGCACGTCAACGAGGAATACGGCATCCATGAAAGCCGTCGCGACGCGGCCGTCGCCCAGGCCCTGGACGCCGATGGCGTGGCCTTCCACAGCTACCTGGACCAACTGCTTTTCCAACCGGGCAGCGTACTGACCAAGACTGGCACCTACTTCCAGGTGTTCAGCCAGTTCCGCAAGGTGTGCTACAGCCGCCTGCACACTGCTTTACCCCGGTTAGTGGCGACGCCCAAGGCCCAAGCCGCACTCAAGCTCAAGAGCGACCCGGTCCCTCACCAGGTCGAAGGGTTCGAACCACCGAGCGAGACACTGCGCGCGCTATGGCCCGCCGGCGAAGACGAGGCCCGCCGCCGCCTCGACGCCTTCGCCGACCAGCAGATCAGCGACTACAAGGATGAGCGTGACTTCCCGGCCAAACCCGGCACCAGCCAGCTCTCCGCGTACCTCGCGGCCGGCGTGGTGTCGCCGCGCCAATGCCTGCACGCCGCGCTGCAAACCAACCAGGGCGAATTCGAAAGCGGCGACATCGGCGCGATCACGTGGATCAATGAATTGCTCTGGCGGGAGTTCTACAAACACATTCTGGTGGGCTACCCCCGGGTGTCGCGCCACCGCGCTTTCCGCCCCGAAACCGAAGCGCTGGCCTGGCGCGATGCGCCCCAGGATCTCGCCGCCTGGCAGCAAGCGCGTACCGGCCTGCCGATCATCGATGCCGCCATGCGCCAACTGCTGGAGACCGGCTGGATGCATAACCGCCTGCGCATGGTGGTGGCGATGTTCTTGACCAAGAACCTGCTGATCGACTGGCGCGAAGGTGAGCGCTTCTTCATGCGCCACCTGATCGACGGCGACCTGGCGGCCAACAACGGCGGCTGGCAGTGGAGTTCGTCCACCGGTACCGATTCGGCACCCTACTTCCGGATTTTCAGCCCGCTGAGCCAGTCGGAAAAATTCGACAGCGAAGGCGTCTTTATCAAGCACTGGCTACCGCAGCTGGCGGCACTGAATAAAAAGGAAGTGCACAACCCCGCAGCCGTCGGCGGCTTGTTCGGCGTGGCCGATTACCCCCGCGCCATCGTCGACCTCAAGCAATCGCGCGAACGCGCCTTGGCGGCTTTCCGCAGCCTGCCATCGCGCCAGGCAGTCGGAGCCGAGCATGAGTGACTTCCTGCGCCGTTTCGCCCAGGCCTTTGCCACGCTGGACAAGCACAACCTGCAGTTGCTCGACAGCCTGTACAGCAAGGACATCGCCTTCACTGACCCGCTGCACGACGTGCAAGGGCTGCCGGCGCTGCACCGTTACTTTGCCGAGCTGTACGGCAACATCAGCCAACTGCGCTTTGACTTCCAGGGCGTCGACGAGGTGGCCGACGGTGAAGGCTACCTGCGCTGGAAAATGAGTTTTTGCCACCCGCGCCTGGCCGATGGCAAGGTGATCCGGGTGGAAGGCTGCTCGCACCTGATGTGGCGCGAGAACAAGGTGTACCGCCATCGTGACTATTTCGATGCGGGCGCGCTGCTTTACGAGCACTTGCCGATTATCGGCCGTGTGGTCCGTTGGCTGAAAAGGAGAATGGGATGAGCCTTACACCGCCCCGTCGATATTGGCTGACCGGCGCCAGCAGTGGCATCGGCGCTTCCCTCGCCGTGGAGCTGCTCAACAGCGGCGCCCACGTGGCACTCAGCTCGCGCTCCAAGGGGCCGCTGGAGGCCCTGGCCCAGCGCTTTCCCGGCCAGGTGCTGATCGTGGCGGGCGACCTGACCAACAGTCAGACCGTGCGTGAAATCGGCGAACGCATCAGCGCGACCTGGGGTTCGCTGGACACGGTGATCCTCAATGCCGGCACCTGCGAATACGTGGACGCCCAGCAGTTCGACTCGTCGATTGTCGAGCATGTGGTGCGCACCAACCTGCTCGCCAGCAGCTACTGCATCGAAGCCGCACTGCCCCTGCTGCGCGCCGGGCGCACGCCGCACCTGGTGGGCGTCGCCAGTGCCGTGACCTACCTGCCAATGCCCCGCGCCGAGGCCTACGGGGCGTCCAAGGCCGGCCTGCGTTACCTGTTCGAATCCCTGCGCGTCAGCCTGTCACCGGAAAATATCGACGTCACCGTGATCAGCCCTGGGTTTGTCGACACGCCGCTGACCGCGCGCAACGACTTTCCGATGCCCCTGAGCTGGTCGGCGGACAAGGCCGCGCGGCATATCTTTGCCAAACTGGACAAGCGCCCCCTGGAAATCGCCTTCCCGGCGCTGTTCATCGCCACGCTCTGGCCGCTGTCGAAACTGCCAGATCGCGCGCAACTGATCATCGGTAAACGCATGCTGCGCAGCCCTCCGCCGAAAAAGGACGAGCTGTGAAAATCGCCATTATCGGCAGCGGTATCGCCGGGCTGACCAGCGCCTACCTGCTCAGCCGTCGCCACGACATCACGCTGTTCGAAGCGGGCGATCGCATCGGCGGGCATACCCACACGGTCAACGTCACCGTCGAGGGCAAACGTTATGCGGTGGACACGGGCTTTATCGTGTTCAACGACTGGACCTACCCCAACTTCATCCGTCTGCTGGGGCAGATCGGCGTGACATTCAAACCCACCGAGATGAGTTTTTCGGTGTGCGACCAGAGCGCGAATTTCGAGTACAACGGCAACAACCTCAACAGCCTGTTTGCCCAGCGACGCAATATCCTGTCGCCGGGGTTCTGGGGCATGTTGCGCGATATCCTGCGCTTCAATCGCCAAGCACCGCTGGACCTGCAAGCACAACGCATCAACGCCGACATGACCTTGGGCGACTACCTCACCGCCGGCGGCTACGGCCCGCGGTTTATCCAGCATTACATCGTGCCGATGGGCGCGGCGATCTGGTCGATGTCCCTGGCCGACATGCTCGGATTCCCTTTGCAGTTCTTCGTAAGGTTCTTCAAGAACCACGGCTTGTTGTCAGTGAACAACCGCCCGCAATGGTGTGTGATCGAGGGCGGTTCAAGCCGCTATATCGAACCGCTGACGCAAAGCTTTCGTGAACAGATCCGCCTCGATTGCCCGGTGCGCCGGGTGGAACGTAACGCAGAGGGCGTGATCATCCACAGCGCCGCCGGTACCGAAGCCTTCGACAAGGTGGTGTTCGCCTGCCACAGCGACCAGGCACTGGCGCTGCTCGGTGATCCCAGCCAGGCCGAGCAGCAAATCCTCGGCGCCCTGCCCTACGCCGACAACGACGTGGTACTGCACACCGACACCCGCTTGCTGCCCGATCGCGAATTGGCCTGGGCCAGCTGGAACTACCGGCTGACCGGCAACGCGCAGACCCAGGCGGCCGTCACCTATGACATGAACATCCTGCAAGGCATCGACAGCACCACCACGTTTTGCGTCAGCCTCAACCAGACGCCGATGATCAACCCACTGAAGATCCTCGCCCGCTACACCTACGCCCACCCGCAATACAGCCTGGCAGCGGTGGCCGCCCAAGCGCGCTGGGAAGAATTGAACGGCGCGCAGCACACCTATTATTGCGGCGCCTACTGGGCCAATGGTTTCCATGAAGACGGCGTGGTCAGCGCATTGCGCGTGGGCAAGGCGTTTGGAGAAACCCTGTGAACAGCGCCCTGTACAGCGGCTGGATCGCCCATCGCCGGTTCGCGCCCAAGGCCCACGCCTTTCGCTACCGCATCGGCCTGCTGTACCTGGACCTGAGCGAAGAAGACGAAGTGCTTGGGCTTTCGCCCCTGGCCGGCACGCGTCGCCTGGCGCCCTTCGGCTTTCGCCAGCAGGATTACCTGCGAGAATTCACACGCCACGGCATGAGCTTGAGCGATGCCGTGCGCCAGGAAGTCGGCAAGGCCCTGGGGCGTGCACCCCAGGGCGCTATCTGCCTGCTGACCCAGGCCCGCAGTTGGGGCCTGGCTTTTAATCCGGTGAGTTTCTTCTACTGCTTCGAAGCCGACGGACAATTGGCGGCGATCCTGTGTGAAGTGACCAACACCCCATGGCGCGAGCGCTATCACTATGTGCTCCCGGCCCAGGCCCTCGCCGCCGGCGAGCACCAGCATTTCGCCGTGGCCAAGGCGTTTCATGTCTCGCCGTTCCTGCCGCGCAACCTGGAATACCGCATGAGCTTCAGCCCACCCGCCGCCAGGCTTGGCGTGCACATGGCCGATTGGCAGGGCTCGCAAAAAATCTTCGACGCGACCTTGAGCCTGCAAAGAGAGGCACTGAGTCGCACCAGCCTGCACCGTTACCTGTGGCGTTTTCCGTGGATGACCGCGAAGACCTGCCTGGCCATCTACTGGCAGGCCCTGCGCCTGTTACTCAAGCGCATACCGATTTTTTCCCATCAGGCCGCCGATGGCGCCTCTCGCACAGCAGTCGGTTATACCAAGGATCGCCGCCATGAAATCCCCTAGCTTATCGGTCAAATCCAGCCGCCTGAACATCAACGGCCTGACCAGTGCGCTGTTGCGCAAGGGCGTGCTGCGCCAGCTCAGTCAATTGCGCCATGGCCAACTGGTGATCATCGAGGACGGCGAACGCCAGGTCTTCGGCGCACGGGAAGCGCACCTGCTCGGGGAAATCCAGATCCTCGACTCGGCGGTATGGGGCCTGGTGGCGGCCAACGGTTCCATCGGCGCGGGCGAGGCGTTTATCCATGGCTACTGGAGCAGCCCAGACCTGACCGCCGTGGTACGCGTGATGGTCAGCAACCTGGAAGTACTCGATGCACTGGAAGGTGGCCTGGCCAAGTTGGCGCGGCCGTTCACCCAAGGTGTGCACTGGCTCAACCGCAATACGCGCAAAGGCTCGCAGAAAAACATCGCCGCCCACTATGACCTGGGCAACGACCTGTTCGAAGAGTTCCTCGACCCGACCATGATGTATTCGGCGGCGCAGTTCCTCACGGCCGATGACACCCTGGAACAGGCGCAACTGAACAAGCTTGCGCGCATCTGCCAGAAACTGGCGCTCAAGCCCAGCGATCATCTGCTGGAAATCGGCACCGGTTGGGGCAGCATGGCCTTGTATGCCGCACAGCATTACGGCTGCAAGGTCACCACCACGACCTTGTCCAAGGAGCAATTCGCCTACACCGAAAAACGCATCCAGGCCCTGGGCTTGCAGGACCAGGTGACGCTGTTGCTGCAGGACTACCGCGACCTGACCGGCCAATACGACAAGCTGGTGTCCATCGAAATGATCGAAGCGGTGGGCCATCGCTTCCTGCCGACCTACTTCAAGCAATGCGCGCACCTGCTCAAGAGTGACGGCCTGATGTTGCTGCAAGCCATCACCATTCGCGAACAGCGTTTCGAGCAGGCCAAGAACAGCGTCGACTTTATCCAGCGCTATATCTTCCCCGGCGGCGCCCTGCCCAGCGTGCAAAACATGCTGCATATCGTCAGCCGCAACACCGATATGAACCTGCTGCACATGGAAGATTTCGGCCTGCATTACGCGCGAACCCTGCGCCTGTGGCATGAGAACTTTCGCCGCGCCCATGGCCGCCTGACAGAATTGGGCTACGACGAATACTTCCTGCGCTTGTGGGAATTCTATCTGTGCTACTGCGAAGGCGGCTTTATGGAGCGCACCATCGGCACCGCACAGTTACTGCTGGCCAAGCCCTCGGCCATCACGCCCCCCCTGCTCGGGCGGTTCAGTGCTTAAAACCGTCGCCAACGCCGCGCTGTTCCAGTGCGGCTGGCTTGCCTGCGTACTCGGCGGCGACAGCCCCTGGCTGCTGGTGGGGGTGGCGGTGCTGGCAGTCCACCTGCTGTGGATAAGTTCGTGGGCCGAGGATGCTGCGCTGATCATCCGCGTGACGCTGGTGGGTACGGTGCTGGATACGCTGCTGCGCAACCTCGGCGTTTTTCAGTTCAACGAGCCGGGGCCGCTGATTCCGTTGTGGTTGATCCTGCTGTGGGCGACGCTGGCAACCACCTTGCGCCATTGCCTGGCCTGGAGCGCCCGGCCCTGGTGGCGTGCAGCTGTGCTGGGAGCCTTCGGCGGGCCATTCTCGTATTACGCAGGGAGCCAATTGGCGGGCGTGCAGTTTGGCTACGCATTGTGGCCAACCATGGCGGGGCTGGCGCTGCTTTGGGCGGCGGTGTTCGTCGGCTTGCACCGGCTGGCACGCTGACGTCTGTCAGCCCTTTCACACCTGTGTCACCCACTTGCCTTACACTGCGCGCCTATGACCAACATCCCGCATACCCAAATCGCCGAACCCACCGTGACGTGCTCAACGTGCGCGGCCTGCTGCTGTCAGCTGGAGGTCATGCTGATCACCGACACCGGCGTACCGCAGCGCTATATCGATACCGATGACTGGGGCGGCGAGGTGATGCTGCGCCTGGATGATGGCTGGTGCGCGGCGCTGGATCGGGACACGATGATGTGCACGATTTACGAGCGCCGGCCGCTGATTTGCCGGGAGTTCGAGATGGGTGCGCCGGAGTGCCTGGTCGAGCGTGAAGGGATTACGACGGCGTATCGCTGATCCCAAGCCGAAGAAACGCTCAATATGGGAGGGGGCTTCCCCTAATGCCTGCCAGTTAAGCGTACATCGCCTTCTGTTGGAACCAGGCGTCCCCCTCGCTCCTACAAAAAAGCCTTAACGGACTGGCATCAGGGCTTGCCCCTCCCACAGGTTTTGCAGGGTTCTGAAATTACAGCGGCATCGTGTAGTGCAGCGAGTAGCTTTCTACGCCGTCGTTGTGGTTGCTGATCCCGGCGTTGGAATAGTGAGTGGCACGAATGCCCACCTCATGCCCGCCGGTAAAGCGCAAGCCAAAGCCCAGACGGTCTTCGAACTGGAAGGCCTGGCCAATGTTGTTGTCTTCCAGGCGTGTGCGGGAGAATACCGCCACCCCGATCCCGGCCTCGACGTAGGGTTTCACCGACTGCCCGGCGAATTCATACACAAACACTGGCGAGAACGACAGGCTGCTCGCACCTGCACGCTCATCACCTTCCCAGTAGGTATAAGCGCCGCTCCAGTAGCCGGTCAGGCGACCCACATCGCTCTGCATCCAGCTCTTGTCCCAATTCGACGTCAGCCCCAATCGATAGGTCAGCGTCGAATCACTGGTGGCCCCCAGGCCAAACTCAAGGCCGGCGGCCTGCGCCGAAAAAGAGTGTCCCACCACAACGGCCGCAATCGCAGCCAAACAGAACAAGCGCTTCATAAGAAACATCCTTTCCGAACGAAGTTATAGGGTTTTGTACAGACTAACGGGCAATAGAAGCTGACGCGTAGCCAGAAGTTCAGCTTCTAATCGCGATTTTTAACGAAATTTTCACGAACCGAAGCTTCGCACAACTCCAGGATGTTTCCAAAGTGTTGGTAGGATATTTCTGAGGTGATACACATCACCACTGGTCCAGAACTGTGCCGGCTGCGCCGGATCAGTGGCCAGCAGGTCGCGCTCGCCGAGCAGGCGCTTGAGTTGGCGCGCGACGGCAGCACCGGTGTCGATGAGGATGATGCTCGCGGGAAGCATCTGCGCCAGGAGCGGCTTGAGGAAGGGGTAATGGGTGCAGCCCAGGATGATGGTGTCACAGCCGGCACTGAGCAGCGGGTCGATGTAGACCTGCAACAGCTGACGCAGGGCCGGGCTGCTCAAGTCACCGCTTTCAATCAGTTCCACCAGGCCCGGGCAAGGCTGGGTGATCACCCGCACATCGGTGGCGAACCGGTCGAGCAAGGCCGCGAACTTGGCGCTTTGCAGGGTACCGGTCGTGGCCAGCACGCCGACCACCCCACTGCGAGTGGCGGCAGCGGCGGGTTTGACGGCGGGCTCCATGCCCACCAGCGGCCAGTCGGGGTAATCCAGGCGTAAATCGGCGACAGCGGCAACGGTGGCGGTATTGCAGGCAATCACGAACGCCTTGGCGCCCTGCTCACGGAAAAAACCCGCCACTTGCCGGGAACGCTCAAGAATGAAAGCCGGGCTTTTCTCACCGTAGGGGATGTACCCACAGTCGGCCACGTACAGCAGCGACTCATGGGGCAATAGCTGCTGAATCTCCTCCAGCACCGTCAACCCGCCGATGCCGGAGTCGAACACACCAATTGGCGCGTCCTTAACCATGCTGCGTCCCACAGACGCTGCAACCGGGGTCGCGCTTGACGCGTAACTCACGGAACCGCGTGGTCAAGGCATCGATCAGCAACAGGCGCCCCACCAATGGCTCGCCGAACCCGGCCAGCAGTTTCAAGGCTTCCAGGGCCTGCAGGCTGCCGACCAGGCCCACCAGCGGGCCAACCACGCCGGCCTCGCTGCAGGTCAATTCAGTGTCGCTGCCGTGCCCATATAAACAGTGGTAGCAGGGGCTCTCGGCGCGGCGCGGGTCGAACACCGACAATTGCCCCTCAAGGCGAATCGCCGCCCCGCTGACCAGTGGCTTGCCGGCGGCGACGCACGCAGCGTTGACCGCTTCACGGGTGGAAAAGTTATCGCTGCAATCGAGCACCACATCCACACCCGTCACCGCCGCCGACAGAGAATCGGCATCCAGCGCGGTGCGATGGGCCAGCAATGTGACTTCAGGGTTGATCGCCGTCAGGCGGCGCATGGCCGAGTCGACCTTGCTCAAGCCAACGCTGTCGGTGTCATGGATGATCTGGCGTTGCAGGTTGGTCAGGTCGACCGTGTCAAAGTCCGCCAGATGCAGTTCACCCACACCGGCAGCGGCCAGGTACAGCGCAACCGGAGCGCCGAGACCACCGAGGCCAACGATAAGCGCGCGGCTGTTTTTCAGACGCAACTGACCGTCGATGTCGACAGCCTGCAACAGAATCTGTCGGCTATAGCGCAACAGCTCCTGATCGCTCAGCATGGACGGCGTCCCAGGCTGATACGTTCGTGGCCACCGAGGTCGACACGACTGTGGACATCCTCAAATCCCTCGCCCAACAACAGGTCACGTACGGCCGGGGCCTGATCGTAGCCGTGTTCGAGCAACAGCCAACCACCCGCCGCCAGGTGGGCCGGGGCTTGGGTGATGATCAGGCGCAGGTCGTCCAGGCCATCATGGCCCGCGACCAAGGCACTGGCGGGCTCGAAGCGCACATCGCCCGCGACCAGGTGCGGGTCGTTGTCGGCGATATACGGCGGGTTGCTGATGATCAAGTCGTAGGTATGGCCTTGCAGGGCGCTGAACCAATGGCTGTTCAGTACCGTAGCGTTCGTCAGCTGCAGGCGCTGGCGATTGCGCTCGGCCAGGGCCACCGCTTCGAGCACGCGGTCAACGGCGGTGACGTCCCAGGCCGGGCGCTCGCTGGCCAGGGCCAGGGCGATGGCCCCGCTGCCGGTGCCCAGGTCGAGAACCTTGGCAGGGCTCGCCGGCAGCAGCTCCAGGGCGGCCTCCACCAGCAGCTCGGTCTCCGGGCGCGGGATCAGGGTATGAGGCGCAACCTCCAGGTCGAGTTTCCAGAAGCCTTGCTGGCCGAGGATATAGGCCACCGGTTCACCGGCGCGGCGACGCCGCAGGTAGTCGGCAAAGATCAATGCGTGCTCGCTGCTGACGATCTTCTCCGGCCAGGTATGCAAATAACTGCGCGGCTTACCCAGGGCAGCCGACAGCAACAGTTCCACATCCAGGCGCGCGGTGGGCGAGTCGGGCAGTTCTGCGGCACGCAGGAGGCTGGCAATGATGGTCATTTATTCACCTATGGCCGCCAGCTGGTCGGCCTGGAATTCGGCAAGCAACGGCTCGATCACCGCGTCGACACCACCGGCGAGGATTTCATCCAGCGAGTAAAGCGTGAGGTTGACCCGGTGGTCGGTCACCCGGCCCTGGGCAAAGTTATAGGTGCGGATACGCTCGGAACGGTCCCCCGACCCCACCAGCAACTTGCGCTCGCTGGCAATCGCGTTGGCAGCGGCGCTGGTCTGCTGGTCATTGAGCTTGGCTGACAGCCAGGACATGGCCCGCGCACGGTTCTTGTGCTGGGAACGCTCTTCCTGGCACTCCACCACGATGCCCGACGGCAAGTGGGTGATACGGATCGCCGAGTCGGTCTTGTTCACGTGCTGGCCGCCGGCGCCCGACGAGCGGTAGGTGTCGACCCGCAGGTCGGCTGGGTTGATCTCGATGGCTTCCTGTTCGTCCGGCTCTGGCAACACAGCGACGGTGCACGCCGACGTGTGGATACGGCCCTGGGATTCAGTCGCTGGAACCCGCTGCACACGGTGCGCACCGGATTCGAACTTGAGCTTGCCGTAGACGTTGTCGCCTTCGACCCGGGCGATGACTTCTTTATAGCCGCCGTGCTCGCCTTCGTTCTCGGAGAGGATCTCGACGCGCCAGCCGCGACGCTCGGCGTAGCGCGAATACATGCGAAACAGGTCGCCGGAGAAGATCGCCGCTTCGTCACCACCGGTGCCGGCGCGGATTTCCAGGAACACGTTACGCCCGTCGTTAGGGTCCTTGGGCAGCAGCATGCGTTGCAGGTTGCCTTCCAGCTCGGCGAGTTTTTCCTTGGCTTCACGGACTTCTTCCACGGCCATTTCGCGCATGTCCGGGTCGCTGTCCTTGAGCAGCGCCTGGGCGCCTTCGAGGTCGGCCTGCACTTTCAGCAGGTTTTTATAGGTAGCCACAATGGGCTCAACTTCCGCGTATTCCTTGGAATAGGTGCGGAACTTGGTCTGATCGGAGATGACCTCGCCATCGCCGAGCAAGGCGGTCAGTTCTTCGAAACGGTCCTGGAGCACGTCCAGTTTATTGAGCAGTGACGCTTTCATTGCGGTTTTTTATCCGAAGAGCTATCTGACGCGCCCTCACCGAGGGCAAAGAGTTCCTGGGCCATGGCCAGCGCATCGAGGCGGCCTTCGGCAGTCAATTTCTTAAGCTGTACGCTCGGCGCGTGGAGCAGCTTGTTGGTCAGGCCACGGGCCAGTTGCATCAGCACGTCTTCGGCGCTGCTGCCATTGGCCAATAAACGCTGGGCCTTGGTCAATTCTTCATCACGCAGGCGCTCGCCTTGCTGACGATACGCCTTGAGCACATCCACCGCCGCCAGTTCACGCAGGCGCACCATGAAGTCTTCGGCGCCGACGCTGACCATTTCCTCGGCCGCCTGGGCAGCGCCCTGGCGACTCTTGAGGTTTTCGGCAACCACTTCGTGCAGGTCGTCAACGCTGTAGAGGTAAACGTCGTCCAACTCGCCGACTTCGGGTTCGATATCCCGGGGCACGGCGATATCCACCATGAAGATCGGCTTGTGCTTGCGCAGCTTCAACGCGCTCTCGACCGCGCCTTTGCCGAGGATCGGCAATTGGCTGGCGGTGGAGCTGATGACGATATCACTGCGCACCAGCTCGGCCGGGATATCCGACAACAACACGGCATGGGCGCCAAACTGCTCGGCGAGGATGCTCGCGCGCTCCAGGGTGCGGTTGGCGACCACGATACGCTTCACACCCAGGTCGTGCAGATGGCGGGCGACCAGGGTGATGGTCTCGCCGGCGCCAATCAGCAGGGCCTGGCTGCGTTGCAAGTCGCTGAAAATCTGTTTGGCCAGGCTGACGGCGGCAAAGGCCACGGACACCGGGTTTTCACCGATGGCGGTGTCGGTGCGCACCTGCTTGGCGGAATTGAAGGTGGCCTGGAACAGGCGCCCCAGCAACGGCCCCACGGTGCCGGCCTCACGGGCCACGGCGTAGGCGGATTTCATCTGGCCGAGGATCTGCGGCTCGCCCAACACCAGCGAGTCGAGGCCGGAAGCGACGCGCATCATGTGACGAACTGCCGCATCGTCTTCATGCACATACGCGCTGGCGCGCAGGTCATTGAAGTCCAAATGGTGGTAATCGGCCAGCCAACGCAGCACGACATCCGCGCTGAGATGTTCCTGCTCTATATAAAGCTCACTGCGATTGCAGGTCGAAAGGATCGCAGCTTCGCGGCTGTCGGTGAGACGGCAGAGCTGCTGCAACGCCTCAACCAGCTGCTCTGGCGTAAACGCCACGCGCTCGCGCACGTCTACAGAGGCAGTCTTGTGGTTAATACCGAGTGCGAGGAAGGCCATTCAATATCGCTGATGATGTCGGGAAGCCGGCAATTGTCCTACTTCGAAAGATTCAGAACAACCACCGTCGTCTATTGTCCCTATACCTTGTGCCTATAAATACGTCACTGCGGGAGCGAGGCCGCTCCTACAGGGACAGCAATACACGCATTAAGAGCGCCCCGGTTATGTTTGGCCGAAGGCTTGTGTCATGATGATCCGACCGCAGGTTAGTCGTCCTCTTCCTATATGAATAGATCCTCCGCGTTGCTCCTTGCTTTTGTCTTCCTCAGCGGCTGCCAGGCCATGGCACCCGTGTCGCCGGACGGTACACCGCCGGTGGAGGACAGCACCCCCGCCCCTGAAAAGCCCAAGGTTTATTCCTCGTTCAGTGAAGAAACGGTGTACAGCCTGCTGACCGCAGAACTGGCCGGCCAGCGCAATCGTTTCGATATTGCACTGGATAACTACGTGACCCAGGCCATCAACACCCAGGACCCAGGGATCTCCGAGCGCGCGTTTCGCATCGCCGAGTACCTGGGGGCAGACCAGGCGGCGCTGGACACCTCACTGATCTGGGCGAAAAACGCACCGGACGACCTGGAAGCCCAGAGGGCGGCGGCCATTCAATTGGCACGCGCCGGGCGCTATGACGATTCCATGGTCTATATGGAAAAAGTCTTGCAGGGCAAGGGCGACACCCATTTCGACTTCCTGGCGCTGTCGGCGGCCGACACCGATCAGGACACGCGCAACGGGTTGATGAAGAGTTTCGACCGCCTGCTGCAAAAACACCCGAAGAACAGCCAACTGGTGTTCGGCAAAGCCTTGCTGCTGCAACAGGACGACGAGCCCGAAGCAGCCCTGACACTGCTGGAGAAGAACCCGCCGGAAGACGGCGAGATCGCCCCGATCCTGCTGCGCGCACGTTTGCTGCAGAACCTCAATCGCGGCAAGGAAGCGATTCCGCTGCTGGAAAAAAGCATCAAGAAGTACCCGGAAGACAAACGCCTGCGCCTGACTTACGCGCGCACGCTGGTCGAGCAGGACCGTATGGAGGACGCCAAGGTGCAGTTCGCCAACCTGGTCCAGCAATACCCGGACGACGACGAACTGCGCTATTCCCTGGCACTGGTGTGCCTGGAAGCCAAGGCCTGGGATGAGGCCAAGGGCTACCTGGAAGACCTGATTGCCCGCGAAAGCCATGTGGACTCGGCGCACCTGAACCTGGGCCGCATCGCTGAAGAGCGCAACGACCCGCAGGCCGCCTTGCTCGAATACGCCCAGGTCGGCCCCGGCAACGATTACCTGCCCGCGCAATTGCGCCAGGCCGATATCCTGATGAGCAACGGGCGCGCGGATGAGGCGGAAAAACGCCTCGCGGCTGCCCGCGAGGCCGAACCGGACTACGCGATCCAGCTGTACCTGATCCAGGCCGAGACACTGTCGGCCAACAATCAGGGCGAGCGCGCCTGGAAGGTGTTGCAACAAGCCTTGCTGCAATACCCGGACGACCTGAACCTGCTGTACACGCGCGCCATGCAGGCGGAAAAACGCGATGACCTGGCGCAGATGGAAAAAGACCTGCGCCTGATCATCAAGCGCGACCCGGACAACGCCATGGCCCTGAACGCCCTGGGCTACACCTTGTCCGACCGCACCACACGCTACGCCGAAGCCAAGGTGCTGATCGAACAAGCCCACAAGCTGAACCCGGAAGACCCGGCCGTGCTCGACAGCCTGGGCTGGGTGAACTACCGCCTGGGCAACCTGGACGAAGCCGAGCGCCTGCTGCGCCAGGCACTGGAACGCTTCCCCGACCAGGAAGTCGCCGCACACCTGGGTGAAGTGCTGTGGGCCAATGGCAAGCAGCGCGAAGCTCGACAAATCTGGGCAAAGTTCCTCAAGGAACAACCCGAAAGCGCCATTCTGCGCGGCACCATCAAACGCCTGACCGGATCCGAGACCCTTTAAGCTTATGTTCTTGCGCCACGTTATCGTTTTCAGCTTCATCGCCCTGCTCGCCGGTTGCGCAGGCTTCGGCGCCCGTGAATCCGTTGAGGGCCAGGGCAACCCGGCGCAATGGAAGCAACACAAGGATCAGCTCAGCAGCATCGATGGCTGGCAGATCGAAGGCAAGGTCGGGGTGCGGGCACCGAAAGATTCGGGCAGCGGTACCCTGTTCTGGCTGCAACGCCAGGACTACTACGACATTCGCCTATCCGGCCCGCTGGGGCGTGGCGCGGCCCGCCTGACGGGTCGACCGGGGCAGGTCAGCCTCGAAGTGGCCAACCAGGGCCGTTATGAAGCGACTTCGCCGGAAGATCTGCTGGAACAACAGATCGGTTGGAAGCTGCCCGTCTCGCACTTGGTGTGGTGGGTACGCGGCTTGCCGGCACCTGACAGCAAGAGCCGCCTGAGCCTTGATGGCGACAGCCGCCTGGGCACCCTGGAACAGGATGGCTGGCACGTCGAATATTTGAGCTACGTGCAACAAAACGGCTACTGGCTGCCCGAGCGCATCAAGCTGCACGGCCCCGACCTTGACGTCACGCTGGTGATCAAGGACTGGCAACCGCGCAAACTGGGGCAATAACGTGACAGCACAGAAACTGACCCTGCCCTCCCCGGCCAAACTCAACCTGATGCTGCACATCCTCGGTCGCCGTGAAGATGGCTATCACGAGTTGCAGACGCTGTTTCAATTTCTCGACTACGGCGACGAACTGACCTTCGCCTTGCGCGACGACGGCGTGATTCATCTGCATACCGAATTCGAAGGCGTGCCTCACGACAGCAACCTGATCGTGAAGGCGGCGAAAAAACTTCAGGAACAATCTGGCTGCGCCCTCGGCATCGATATCTGGATCGACAAGATCCTGCCCATGGGTGGCGGCATCGGTGGCGGCAGCTCGAATGCGGCGACCACACTGCTGGGTTTGAATCACTTGTGGCAGCTGGGCTGGGACCTCGATCGCCTGGCTGCGCTGGGCCTGACACTGGGCGCCGACGTCCCGGTTTTCGTGCGCGGGCACGCCGCTTTTGCCGAGGGCGTGGGGGAGAAACTCACCCCCGAATACCCCGAAGAGCCGTGGTACGTCGTGCTTGTCCCGCAAGTATCTGTAAGTACAGCAGAAATTTTTTCAGATCCACTGTTGACACGTAACTCTCCTCCCATTAAAGTGCGCCCCGTTCCCAAGGGAAACAGTCGAAATGACTGCTTACCGGTTGTAGCAAGGCGTTATCCAGAGGTACGTAACGCTTTGAATTTGTTAGGTAAATTTACCGAAGCAAAATTAACCGGCACTGGAAGTTGTGTGTTTGGGGGCTTCCCAAGCAAAGCTGAAGCTGATAAAGTCTCGGCCCTTCTTACAGAGACCCTTACAGGGTTTGTAGCAAAGGGAAGCAACGTTTCGATGTTGCATCGCAAGCTGCAAAGTCTGCTCTAAAAGGAATCGAGTACTGGGTACTCGTTGCAACAGATACAGGGGCGTCGCCAAGCGGTAAGGCAGCAGGTTTTGATCCTGCCATGCGTTGGTTCGAATCCAGCCGCCCCTGCCATTTTCCTATACTCATCCAGGTTACCCTCAGCCTCTAGGTACTGCGCGTGTCCAAGATGATGGTCTTTACGGGGAACGCCAACCCCGATCTGGCTCGACGTGTCGTACGTCAGCTGCATATCCCTCTCGGTGACATCTCTGTCGGCAAGTTTTCCGACGGCGAAATTACCGCCGAGATCAATGAAAACGTTCGCGGTAAAGACGTCTTCATTATTCAGCCGACTTGCGCTCCGACCAACGATAACCTGATGGAACTCGTCGTGATGGCTGATGCCTTCCGCCGCTCCTCAGCGACTCGAATCACAGCTGTAATCCCTTACTTTGGTTATGCCCGTCAGGATCGCCGTCCGCGTTCCGCACGTGTGGCTATCAGCGCGAAAGTCGTGGCTGACATGCTCACCGTGGTAGGTATCGACCGTGTCCTCACGGTTGACCTGCACGCTGACCAAATCCAGGGGTTCTTCGATATCCCGGTAGATAACATCTACGGCTCCCCAGTATTGGTGGATGACATCGAAGACCAGCGCTTTGAAAACCTGATGATCGTGTCCCCGGACATTGGTGGCGTCGTGCGTGCACGGGCTGTTGCCAAATCCCTGGGCGTGGACCTCGGGATCATCGACAAACGCCGCGAGAAAGCCAATCACTCTGAAGTGATGCATATCATCGGTGATGTCGAAGGGCGTACCTGTATTCTGGTCGATGACATGGTCGACACCGCCGGCACCCTGTGCCACGCGGCCAAAGCCTTGAAAGAGCACGGTGCGGCTAAAGTCTTCGCCTACTGCACACACCCTGTGCTGTCGGGCCGAGCGATCGAGAACATCGAAAACTCAATGCTGGACGAACTGGTGGTGACCAACACCATCCCATTGTCCGCAGCTGCTCAAGCCTGTTCGCGTATCCGTCAACTGGATATCGCACCGGTAGTTGCCGAGGCGGTTCGCCGTATCAGCAACGAAGAATCGATCAGTGCGATGTTCCGTTAAGGGTCAAACCAACGGAACACCTCACTGACGAAAAGCGCCCCGCCCCAGCATACTGTTGGGGCGGGGCTTTTTTGCCCATATCGCCTTTAGCGCTGGTCGCAAACGCTGGGGCGAATGTGGTTATTTTGGAGATACAACATGAACGATTTTACCCTGAATGCTGAAGTGCGTTCCGACCTGGGGAAAGGTGCGAGCCGCCGCCTGCGTCGTCTCGCAAGCCTGGTTCCAGCTGTCGTCTACGGTGGCGAAAAAGCCCCTGAGTCCATCAGCATGCTGGCCAAAGAAATTGCCAAACTGCTGGAAAACGATGCGGCCTACAGCCACATCATCGAGCTGAACGTTGGTGGCACCAAGCAGAACGTCATCATCAAGGCCCTGCAACGTCACCCAGCTAAAGGTCACGTGCTGCACGCTGACTTCGTACGCGTCGTAGCCGGCCAGAAACTGACCGCTATCGTGCCTGTACACTTTGTTGGTGAAGACGCTCCGGTCAAGAAAGGCGGCGAAGTTTCGCACGTTGTTGCCGAGATCGAAGTGACCTGCCTGCCGAAAGACCTGCCTGAGTTCATCGAAGTCGACCTGTCGGCTCTGGAAATCGGCGACATCATTCACCTGTCCGACCTCAAAGCCCCTAAAGGCGTTGAGTTTGTTGCACTGGCTCACGGTGATGACAAAGCTGTTGCAAACGTTCACGCTCCACGCGTTGCACCAGAAGCTGAAGAAGGCGCTGCAGAGTAATTCACTCTGTATTGCCGGAGCTTGAGGAAACATCGCGGACCGAAACGTAGCGAGAAAGCGGGCGATAACGCGGCGTTTACTCTTGAGTAAATGATCTTTTGTTGTCCACTTTCGCCGCACACCGGTTGCGGCGATGTTATCCACAACTCCAAAGGAAGGGCCCCTGTCGTGACTGCCATTAAACTGATCGTTGGCCTGGGAAATCCAGGCGCCGAATACGAACAGACCCGGCATAACGCGGGGGCCCTTTTTGTTGAGCGTATCGCCCACGCCCAAGGTGTAAACCTGGTGGCCGATCGCAAATATTTCGGCCTGACCGGACGCTTCTCGCATCAGGGTCAGGATGTTCGTCTGCTGATTCCCACCACCTACATGAACCGCAGCGGCCAGGCTGTCGCGGCGCTTGCGGGCTTCTTCCGGATCAAACCCGAGGAAATCCTGGTGGCCCATGACGAACTGGACCTGCCACCCGGCGTTGCCAAACTCAAGCTGGGCGGCGGGCATGGCGGGCACAATGGCCTGCGCGACATCATCGCGCAGTTGGGCAATCAGAATAATTTTTACCGTCTGCGGCTCGGCATTGGCCACCCAGGCGTTGCCAGTATGGTTTCAAATTTCGTCCTGGGTCGTGCGCCACGCGCCGAACAGGAAAAACTCGATGCCAGCATCGATTTTGCCCTCGGCGTGCTGCCGGATATCTTCGCCGGTGAATGGAACCGCGCGATGAAAAACCTGCACAGCCAGAAGGCCTGACTCTTACCGAGGGGAAACACCATGGGATTCAATTGCGGCATCGTCGGCCTGCCCAACGTCGGCAAATCCACCTTGTTCAACGCTTTGACCAAGTCCGGTATTGCGGCGGAGAACTTCCCCTTCTGCACCATCGAACCCAACAGCGGTATCGTACCGATGCCCGATCCGCGCCTGGAAGCACTGGCGCTCATCGTCAATCCCAAGCGCATCCTGCCGACCACCATGGAATTCGTCGACATCGCCGGCCTGGTGGCCGGTGCGTCGAAAGGTGAAGGCCTGGGTAACAAGTTCCTGGCCAACATCCGTGAAACCGATGCCATCGCCCACGTGGTCCGCTGCTTTGAAGACGAGAACGTGATTCACGTCTCCAACAGCGTCGACCCGAAACGCGACATCGAGATCATCGACCTGGAACTGATCTTCGCCGACCTCGACAGCTGCGAGAAGCAATTGCAGAAAGTCGCGCGCAACGCCAAGGGCGGCGACAAGGACGCAGTGGTCCAGAAAGGCCTGCTGGAGCAGCTGATCGCACACTTCACCCTGGGCAAGCCGGCACGCAGCTTGATGAAGAGCATGGGCGCTGACGAGAAGGCCGTGGTCAAGGGCTTCCACCTGCTGACCACCAAGCCGGTGATGTACATCGCCAACGTCGCCGAAGATGGCTTCGAAAACAACCCGCTGCTCGACGTGGTCAAGGCCATTGCCGACGAAGAAGGCGCGATCGTGGTGCCGGTATGCAACAAGATCGAAGCGGAAATCGCCGAGCTCGATGACGGCGAAGAGAAGGACATGTTCCTCGAGGCCCTGGGCCTGGAAGAGCCTGGCCTCAACCGCGTGATCCGTGCCGGTTACGAAATGCTCAACCTGCAGACCTACTTCACTGCCGGTGTCGAAGAAGTCCGCGCCTGGACCGTCAAAGTGGGTGCTACCGCACCACAGGCTGCCGGCGTGATCCACACCGACTTCGAAAAGGGCTTTATCCGCGCCGAAGTGATTGCCTACAACGACTTCATCCAGTTCAAGGGGGAAGCCGGTGCCAAGGAAGCCGGTAAGTGGCGTTTGGAAGGTAAGGAATACATCGTTAAAGATGGCGATGTAATGCACTTCCGTTTCAACGTGTAAGCGTTACCGCTTCAATAAAAAGCCGATGCACTGCATCGGCTTTTTTGTGGGCGTTCTATTTGTCACCCCGGCCTTCCCCTGCATCTTTAACAAAGATATCGTCAGTGGCCAATTTCCAGCCTGCCCTCAAAAAAATGCATACTTTAAAACCATTCAAAGCATATTTAAGATTTTTCTTACACCACAATTCCCGCCTGCTCCAAATAGAATTCGCACATTAAAAATCTTCTACATCTCACATTCCAAAAAGGCTAACTCAGTTCGAAAACACGATGACAATGCTGCTGTTTTCCGGTTTACTTGCGAGCGCCCACCGCCAACTTAAACTTCAACAAAGCGACAACTGCATTGGAGCACTCGCACTATGTCGGCCCTCAATCAGTATGAACTTATGACTGATATACCTTTCACCGACTGCCCCATCATCGAAACCACCATCAACAATACCGCCCCTCTTAACATCGACATTTTGCTTCTTGGAGAAACCGGCACTGGCAAGGACACCCTGGCACAACGCATTCACTGTTTATCGCGGCGCAAGGGTAACTTCGTCGCGGTCAATTGTGCTGCCATCCCGGAAACCCTTGCCGAAAGCCAACTATTCGGGGTCAACAGCGGCGCCTATACCGGCGCATTACAATCCCGCGCCGGCTTTGTAGAAGCCGCCCACTTGGGCACCTTGTATCTGGATGAGATCGATAGCATGCCACTCTCGTTACAGGCCAAGCTGTTACGGGTACTGGAATCTCGTGGCGTCGAGCGCCTTGGATCGACCCGATCCATCCAGGTCGATATGCGCGTCATTGCCTCGGCCCAGCACGCATTGCATGAAATGGTGGAGCAAGGCACCTTCAGACGTGACCTGTATTTCCGTCTGAATGTCGTCAACATCCACCTGCCCCCCCTGCGTGACAGGCGTGAACACATCATCCCCTTGTTCATGGACATGATCGAGCAGGAGGCCAACTACTTTAAGTGTTCCGCAACACCTCCGCCCCCCGCGTTGTTGCAACAGTTACTGTGCCACCCGTGGCTGGGCAACGTGCGTGAGTTGCGCTCGACCGCCAAGCGATTCGTATTGGGCCTGCCCCCGCTCTCCTCCTCGCTGGCCAATCGACAGAGCACGCCAATAAACCTGAAGGCAAGGTTGCAGCAAATTGAAAAAGCCTTGATAGAGGAATCGCTGCGCCGTCACGCACGCAGTGTCGATAACGTTGCAGCAGAACTCGGTGTTGCCAAACGCACGCTCTACTACCGGATGAAGCAACTCGAAATATCACTGGCGTAGGGTGCCTGGAACGAAGCAGAAGGCATTTCCCACAT
This sequence comes from Pseudomonas sp. MPR-R2A5, assembly GCF_058793055.1. NCBI lineage: Bacteria > Pseudomonadati > Pseudomonadota > Gammaproteobacteria > Pseudomonadales > Pseudomonadaceae > Pseudomonas > Pseudomonas sp. MPR-R2A5. Next base: position 18,774 of record NZ_JBXAFK010000028.1, on the reverse strand, counting down.
ACGTGTGAGCCTCTAGAGCGACTTAACTCACACGCCAACAGGAAAACTTCATGTGCTTAACCCTGATCAACAACTTTATGAGTTTAATCACCAACATCAAACGCCCCCCGCAAAACGATGCCCCTCCTGACAATGCAAAGTGCTGCAACAAACCACCGGAGCGCCCTTGCTACGAAACAAACAATAACAAAAAGCATATTGAGTATGAATCCATCAACATTGCAATAACACTTGATCGCCCATCGCGAAGCGCATGAACCCCGGTCTCACAAGAAATAATTAAAAACAAATAACTTATTTATATACCGGAACGTTCTTCTTGTCGCTGACCACCTAGCCAATGAGCAACTGCACTGTTGCTCAGAACACTAAAGACAACGAACAAGCGTTGTCCGCACTTCAATCCAGACAAATACGAAGGTAACTCTTATGTCCTCCTCAATACCTACCGGTGGAGTGAGCGCTGGCGCTCAAGCACAACTGGACCGAATCAACGCCGACAAAGAAAAGAAAGTTGTCGAAGAGGCTGCAAAAACCGCTGAGCAAGAACTGACTACAGCAAAAGCGGGCCGCGTAAAATCGTTGAGATTCGCCTAAGTAAGAACCGACCTCCTTTGCCCATCCGGCAGAGGAGGTCTCCACTGCCCAACAGATGCAACAATCGACGCGCTCGCTGGAGGTTCATATGTACACCAACAACGCAGGGGGCCCGGGAAACGGGAACACCATCACTCAGGCTGAAACGCCGGCTGCGCTCGACGGGACGTCCGACAGCAATTTTTTCACCGCGCAACTGAACCTCTCCGAGCGGCCAGGCAAAGGTACCGCGCCCACGGGAATGGGCCTCCCCTTGACCTTGGGGCCTGCTGAGTCTGCGACGTTATCGAAACGAGTGTCCAAGGGGTTTCGGGACATGAGCCTGAACAAGAAAACCAAGGACGCACATGAGTTCGCCCAATCGCTTTCCGAATCGCACGTTAACGTGGTGGCAGGCGTCAAGGTACTCGGCGCAATCGTGAAAGGCGTCGATAAAGTCGCCAGCATGGGGTAGGTGTATGTCCCGCCGTCTAACCACTACGTTGTTTTTTTCATCGGTGTTGCTGCTAGCGGGCTGCGGTGAAAGCGTAGAGCTTCATCGCCAATTATCCGAGCAGGAAGCCAACGAAGTCATTGCGGAGTTGGCAGACAAACAGATCCGTGCCCAGAAAGTCCCGGCAAAAGACGGAGTCATCGTTCGTGTCAGGGCAAATGACATCAGCCGAGCGGTCCGCACGCTTGAAGCCGTTGGCCTGCCTAAAGTGACCCGCTCGACATTGGGGGATATCTTTCGCAAGGAAGGTGTCATCTCCACCCCGTTGGAAGAGCGCGCCCGCTACATCTATGCGCTGTCCCAGGAGCTGGAGGCGACCTTATCGAACATAGACGGTGTCATCGTTGCGCGCGTCCATGTAGTGCTGCCGGAGCGGGTGGCGCCCGGCGAACCGGTGCAACCGGCATCCGCCTCCGTTTTCATCAAGCATGACCCTCGGCTGGACCCCGACAATATTCGCCCCAGGGTACGCAGGATGGTGGCCAGCAGCATCCCCGGCATGACGTCGGCCATCGACAATACGCAAAAACTGACCGTCGTTTTCGTACCGGCGGCAGCCTATCAGGAGCAGCAACAGCTGACCTATCTCGGCCCCTTCCTGGTGCCGGAACAAGACCTCGGGTTCTGGCGTACCAGCGTTACCGCCCCTCTTGTCGCCCTGGTACTGGCAGGCGCTGGATGGGTGATCTGGCGGCGCAGGACAATGCATGCTCCCACCTCAAAACCGGCAATCGATCACGCCCATGAGTGAGGATCTGGCCTGGGTACGATGGTGGGCCTCGCCTTGGAAACATGCCCACCCGGATTGGCGTACTCATGCGGGCGTTGAACAAACAGAGGCGCTTTCACGCAGTCATCACGGCAGGATGAGCCTCCTGTTCGACATCGAACCCGAGCTCCCCCCTGCCCCTTCGCCCGCCTTGCTGCAACTGGTCCTCGCCAGCGCCCCCCAACGAGACCTCGTCTTGGTGTTGGTCAATGAGGTCTACAACGCGCCCAACGACAGCCGCTTGAACCAGGAACAACTTCTCTGGTGCCAGCGCCTGGCCAAGGCACTGGCACCCGACCCGACACAGATGAACATCGACGACCCTTTGCACTACCTGCGCGCATGGGTGGCCCCCGCCATCTGGCGACGATTGCGCTTGAGCTTTGCCCGCCCACGGGTACTTGAAGTCGAGCGGCAGCCCAAGCTGATGGATAGTCAAGGCCGGTTGGACACCCTGTGGCAAGCCGCTCTCTGGCGCGCCACCTCTGCTCCCTTCGATGATGCCCCGCACGCCCCACGCGAGAACTCCCGCCATGTTTTGCGCCCACACGATTGAGCTGCACACCCTCACGCCCAACCTGCCCACGGCGCTGATTCCCAGAGAAATGCTGGCTGACTATGCGCAGGCCCGTCAATTGATCGAACAGGCAGAAGCCCACGCACAGGCACTCACCTGCCAAGCACAGGCAGAGTGCGAAAAAATACTGGAAAGCGCTGGGCATGAGTTCTGGCAGCGCGCCAACGCCCAACTGCATCGTTGGGAATCGGAACGCCAGGCGATGTACGAAAAGCTGGAGCAGGTCGCGACGTCAGTCATAAACACAGCGATCCGAAGTTTCCTGGAAGAAACCCTACCCGCTCAACGCCTCACCGCGCTGCTCAACAAGCTGCTGGATGCCCAGTTGCCGCCGATCAAGGCGAGCTTGCTGTGCAATCCACTGGACCGCGAGCCTGTCGAACAGTGGCTCAGCCGCCATTGCGGTGTGCCTTGGACGCTTCGAGTCGAAAGCACGCTCGCCGCCCAATCGCTGGTCCTGGAAACAGAAGACGGTGGGTTTCACATCAATTGGACCGATACCCTGGACAACCTGGTGACGCCCTCCCCCAAGGCCAATATCAAGTAACGATACGACTTGGCGAGGGCGGGTTGTTTTTTAAAACAAATAAATCGGTGGATGGAACTTGTCACAAATCGGCTGCCACTCAGGGGTAGCCCCAACGAGGAGAAACCCCGATGACGTTTGATGACCGTTTACTCATAAGGCACTACCGGCAGCAGGCCCAGGCCGAAAAGCAGCTCAGTCAAATCAGCGCCGATGTTGATAACAGCGAAGGCGGTGAAGAGGCTCAACGGCTTTTTGAACAGATGATCGAGGTGAAGTCGAACCTGGTGTCCAGTTTTGCCACAAGCTCAAGCTATCTCAGCTACAAGCACGACACGATAAAAGCCGTCATCAATGGTATCCAGTAGTTGCCAGCAAAAACTGGCTGACTGTTTGGCTGGCCGCGAACAGCATGTGCTGCTGTTTGAACAGGACGATGAAGTCAGCGTGCAATGCTCTGAACACCGCGTACTTCTGGGCGTTCAACTGACGCATTCACGCCTCGAACATTACTCGTTGCAGTCTTGGCATCGTCTCGGTCAGTCCAGTCTCGCGCATTTCCAGGGCGCCCTGGCCCTGGCTCCCGCAACCGGCCACCTCTGGCTGCTGCAAGGCCTGCCTCGGGATTGCAGTCAGGAGCACCTGTTGAAATCCCTTGAAGCGCTTTTCAACCAACGCGACACCTGGCGCAGCGTAGTCGCGCGCCTGGCAAGGCCTGGCCCCCCGTCCAGGTCCCTTTCGCTACGTAAGTTGCCGTACTGAAACCGAGAACCTGCCATGCCTAACAAGATCCACAAGCACCCCCGCTTGCGCTCATGCTCGCCCGTTGCAGCCGTAAAACCCACTCAGTGGCGTTGCCTGCTGGCCCTGCCCTTCTTGCTGGCGCCGCTGCACAGCAGCCTTGCCGCCATCCCCCCAGAGTGGAAAAACACCGCCTACGCCTACGAGGCCGAGCACAAACCCTTGCGCGAAGTACTCGATGATTTCGCCCAGACGTTTGGCACGCAATTGCAGATCGAAGGCCTGCTGGAAGGCAACGTCAACGGCAAGATTCGCGCGAATACCCCGCAGTCACTGCTCGACCGCCTGGGGACTGAACACCGCTTCCAGTGGTACTTGTACAACAACACCCTCTACATCAGCACCCTGGACCAGCAGGAGTCCGCGCGCCTGGAAGTGTCGAGCGAAACCGTGGCCGACCTGAAGCAGGCACTCACCGATATCGGCCTTCTCGATAGCCGTTTCGGCTGGGGCGAATTGCCCGAGGACGGCGTGGTGCTGGTGTCCGGCCCCAAGCGCTACATAGAACAGATCAAACAATTCAGCAGCCAGCGCCGTTCTACCGACGAAAAACAGAGCGTGCTGACCTACCCGCTGAAATTCGCCAATGCGGCAGACCGCCAGATCGATTATCGCGGCGAGAAAATGCTCATCCCCGGTATCGCCAGCATGCTGCAGGGCTTGCTTGAGCCCCGCTCTCCCTCAGCTGCCGCGCAGGTTACCCAGCGCCCCTCAGCCGCGTCAGGCGCCCCTGTAATATCGCCCCTGGCCCAGGGCTTTCCCCGGCTCGGCAACCCTCTATTGGGCCAGATGCTCACCCCGCCGACGAGCCAGGCGACCGCCGACCCGGGCATGTCCCTGACCCCGCGCGCACGGGTCTCGCCCGGGCGAATTCGCGTCGAAGCCGATGTGCGCAACAACGCCGTGATGATCTACGACTTGCCGGAACGCCACGCGATGTACCGCGACCTGATCACCCAGTTGGACGTCGCGCGCAAGTTGGTGGAAATCGACGCGATCATCCTCGACATCGAACGTACGCAGATGCGTGAGCTTGGCGTGAACTGGGGGTTTCGCAATGGCAATTTCCAGGGCGGCGTGAACAACATCGCCCCAGGCACCTCGTCGCAATTGGCGATCAATAACCGGGATGGATTCTTTGCCGCTGTCAGGGCGCTGGAGCGGCGTGGCCTGGCGACCCTGGTGTCGAACCCATCCGTCTTGACCCTGGAAAACCAACCGGCAGTGATCGACTTCAACCGCACGCAGTACCTCACGGCCGGCTCCGAAGTGGCAACCATCCTGCCGATCACCGTGGGAACCAGCTTCCAGGTGGTCCCACGGGTAATCACTTCGCGTGGCAGCCATCAGATCCACTTGGCGGTCGATATCGAAGACGGCAATTTCGACGAATCCAACCCCAACCGCATCGGGCCCGATGTGCGCAAGGGCGCGGTCAGCACCCAAGCGGTCATGGCCGAAAAACGTTCGCTGGTGGTGGGCGGCTTCCACGTCACCGATAACACTGACCAGCTCAACAAGATTCCCCTGCTGGGTGATATCCCGTTGCTGGGCAAGGCGCTGTTTTCGTCCACTGAACGCAAAAACAATCGACGCGAGCGCCTGTTCATCATCACGCCCAGGGTCATTGGCGACCAGGCCGACCCTTCGCGCTACTTGCCCCAGGCCGATCAGTTGGAACTGCAAACAGCCCTCAAACCACTGGCACGACGCATGACGCCCCACGCACCGGAAATCAAGCGCAACGACTTGATCCATGCCATGGCCACACTCGTCACCGGGCAAGTCCCCAAAGCCTTCAAGGCGACCCCGATGCCACTGGGCCTGGATACCTTGTGCACCACCCGTGACCTGCTCGCACTCAATACCGAACGCAGCCAATGGTATGTCGGCCCGCAATTCAACGTCGCCGTCGTGGTACTGCGCAACCAGTACGACCGCCATGTGCGCATCGATGAGAAAGAGTGCAGCAATTCGCAGACCCTGGCAGTGACCGCCTGGCCGCGTGCCTGGCTCAAACCGGGTGAAGAAGCGGAAGTGTTCATCGCCATGCGCCCTGTGGTGAAAGACGAACACATTGGCGTTTCTCGTCCCTCGTTGATCGCACCTAACGGAAAGAAACCAGAATGACTCGCCTACTCTCCAGCTTTACATTGATCAGCCTGGTGCTGTTTGTCGCCGGTTGCACCCCCACCTGCCGGGGTGACTCGTGCTCACGTCCACAATCGAGCGCCGACAAGATGGTGATCTGGTGGCCGGAACACATGCGTGTGCAACCCGGCCCCTCCGGGGAACGTTCGGATCACCAGACGGTTTCGCTGGAACGATGACCCCTATGGAAATACCCACAGACGCCGAACATCGTCGGGTACTCCTCAATGACCTGGTGAGTGGCGCTGCCACTCACCTGCACCTGTCAAAAGGCATCCACCTGTGTGCGCTGAAAGCCGGGGAACAGCTCGGCCTGGCCCTGCAAATTGCACCGCGTGTCTTACAGACCGGCCAGTTCCAGCGTGTGCTGGAACGCCGCTTCGAACAGGCCTTGGCGTTCGATGGCTGCTTTGTCTTTTCGAATGCCGGGGGAGCCCTGATTCTCTGGCACCCGGTGGTATCTACCGATATTCCCCTGGATCAAATCCTCAGCCGCCTGCTCTCGCTCGCAGAACTTGAAGCACTGGATCGACACTGCAATCGTTGAACACACGATGGCTCAACGCTGGTCCAGTTCGGGCAACTCCAGGGTCTCTCGCTTGGCCTCATCGTCCAGTTCACGCAAAGTACGGTAGATCAAAGCAACGGCCTGCAGCGTCTCTCGGGGAATGTTGCCCCCCAACTTCTGCTTGTAGAGCGTGCGCGCCAACCAGACACACTGAATCACGGGTATGCCCGCCGACTTGCATCGGTCGATCAGTTTGCGGGCCTGGGCGTCCGTACCTTTTTCCACAAGCTGCGGCAGCGGCGTCTTGCCAGGGCGATAGTACAAAGCCACCGCAAAATGCGTCGGGTTGACCACCAGCATGTCGGACTCTTCCAGCTTGGGCAGCTTGACCTTGGGCTCCTCATTCGCCAACTCGTAGGCCAACTGACGGCGCTGGCCCTTGACGTGAGGGTCGCCCTCCATATCCTTGTACTCCTTGACCACTTCCACCTGGGTCATCCGCATGCGCTTGGCAAAAAAGTACTTCTGCAACGCCAGGTCAACGATTGCCAGCACCAGCAGCAAGCCCAGGCACATGTGCAGCAAGTGTCGAAACAGCGTCATCAGCGCCAAGACATAACTTTGCAGGTCGCCACTGGCCAGGCTCACCAACGCGCTCAACGACGGGCCAATGACCACGTACAGAATCAGCGTCAGCAGCACGGCCTTGGCCAACCCCATCAACAGGTTCATCACCGACTGGCCGGAAAACATCTGCTTGGCCTGGTTAAGGGGGTTGAGCCGATTGAAATCTGGTTTCAAGGTTTCCGGGGCGAAGAGGAAACCGAACTGCATCCAGCTGCTGATCAATTTGACCGCGATCGCCACCCCCACCATCAGCAGGGCAAAAGAGAAAAACACCAGCAAGCCTTCGAACAAGACCTCTTCCAGTGCGCGCACGAAAGGTTGCCCCATGCGCGCCATGGGCAACACCAGCAGTTGCTGAAAACGCTGCATACTGGTTTCGGCGGTGAACAGTGCAATTTCACTCAAGGCCGTCAGTACCAGCAGCTTGGCCACGTCCTGGCTTTGAGCAACCTGGCCTTTCTTACGCTGGTCACGCAGCTTCTTGGGAGTCGCGGCGTGTTTTTTCTCCCCAGAGTCACTCACGGCTGCGCCCCCTGGAACATCAAGCCCAGAGAATGCTTAAGGTCGCCCAACAGACTCATCCTGCCCATGATCAAGTCTTGCAGAAGAGGCAAATACAAGAGCAGGAACGCCAGCCCAGCCAGGCATTTGACGGGCATCGCCAGCGATGACACTTGCAATTGCGGGCTGTATAAACTGAGCAACGCTACCCCGAATTCCAGCAGCAACAGCACCGCGATAAAGGGCGCGGCGTACAGCATCATATGCATGAAGGTATCGCCCAGCAGCCCCAGGAACTCGCCAAAGCCATTGACCGCCGGCACCGGCCACCATGCGGTGGGAGGCCAGATCAGGTAACTGTCCCAAATGACCTGGGTCAGGACGCCAAGCCCAAGGGTTACCATCAGCAGGAAGATCGCCAGTTGCTTGAACATGTGACCGATGGGCGTTGCGTCCGGCCCCAGCGAAGGATTGATCTGGCCACCGGTCAAGGCCCCGCGCTGGTTGTCCAGTAACGCGCCGACCGACTCGAACAACCAGAACGGCATCGAAAGCAACACACCGAGCAACAAGCCCAACACCGCTTCCTTCAGCACCAAAGCGCCGATCATCAACAGCGAATAATCCGCACCCGCCAACGCAGCATGAATCCCAGGGGCCGGCATCAACGCCACAACCATCACAATGACATGTCGCGGCATGCCACGAATGTGCTGAAAGCAAAACGCCGGTACGAGAATCGCGCAGGGATAGATACGCGCCATGGCGATCACCAGGCTGGGCAAGTAATCAAGATAAAGCAGCACAGGTGTTACCTCAGTTCAGCGCCGAGCGGGCAACCATGTCGAAGGTCAGGTTGATCAGTTGGATCAACTCCAGGCCAATCCAACGTCCCGTCAACACCAGGGTGATGCCGACCGCTACCAGCTTGATGCCGAAAGGCAGCGTCTGATCCTGTATCTGCATCAGGGCCTGTATCAGGGACGTCAGCACACCGACAATCACCGCGACGATCAGCGGCGGCGCCGACAGCACCACCACCAGCAGCATGCCCTGCTTGAACAGCATGATCGGGTCCATAAGCGCCTCAGAGGTAGGACAGGAACAGGCTGTCGAGTAACCGCGACCAACCTGAAACCAGCACGAACAGCAGCAGCTTGAGCGGCAGCGAAATGGTCATCGGCGAAACCATTTGCATGCCCAACGCCAGCAGCAGGTTGGAGACGATCAGGTCGATGACGATAAACGGGATATAGATCAGAAACCCGATCTCGAACCCCGCCTGCAATTGCGACAGTACGTAGGCCGGCACCAGCAGGATCAGGTCGTCACGACGTGCGGCCTGGGCCATTTCCGCGGGCCACATGCGCGCGGTGTTTTCGACCAAATGCGTCAGGATGTCCGCGTCAGTGTTGCGCATCATAAAAGCCCTCAAGGGCTGTATCGCGTTGACACTGGTCTGCTCAAACGCGTGCACGCTGCTCAGGTCCACCGGCGTTACCTTGACGGCCTCGGCGATTTCATAACCCACCGGCGCCATGATGAACATCGTCGCCGCCAGCGCGATACCGTTGATGGCCATGCTGGGCGGCACTTGCTGCACGCCAATCGCGTTGCGCGTGATCATCAGCACAATCACGATCTTCAGGAACGCGGTGCACACGATCAACAACATCGGCATCAATGACAGGGCCCCCAGGAACAGCGCGAGCAGAAGCGGGTCGATCCCCTGGAAGTTCATCGGGAAAAAATCACACGGGACAATTGCAGGCCCAAGCGACCATCCACATCCACCAGTTGCCCATGCCCTATAGGCCGGTCGCCGTAATACAGCCCCGCCATGCCCGGCGCGTACCCCGAGACGCCGAGCACGGCACCAGGCGCGAGTTGGTGCAACTCACCCAAGGTCAGCTGCAACGTGCCACAGCGCACGCTCAAGCCCATCGCCAGTTCGTCAAATGGCTCACGCCCGAATATATCCACAGGCGCTTGATCGGTGGCTGGCGATGGATCGGCCCACTCGTAGCCCTGATTCTGGTCTGCTGAAACCTCATCCACACACATTTCCTCGATAGAAAAAAAAGTAAAGCGCAAGACCCCGGTGTCATGGTCCAGCCGCCCTTGCAAGCCCTGGCGGCCCACGCGCAAACGCCCGTCACCGTTGGCGTTGAACATCGGTTTTTTCAACATCAGTACGTCACCGGGGCGTACGCTGCTCACCTGGCTGATAGGCAGTTGCGAATGCCCCAGCAGCACCGACACCGAGAGCGTCAGCGAATGAGGTAACGACGGGGCAAGCGATTGCCAGGGGCCCGCATCGCACAGTGCGAGGAAGGTATCCGGCGCGAGTGAGAGGCGGTCCACCACTCGGGATTCGCCCAACCTCACCGTCAGGCGACAACTGAAATCATGTGGCTGCACGCTTTTCTGCAAGCGCAGATACCCCAGTAACGACTGCACTTGAGGGCTGAGTTGATGTTGAAACAACGCCCAGAACCACGCATCGGGGTCATTGCCGTGCTCAGCCAATGTCACCGGGCAGTCACCGAGCAAGCTGAGGACCGGGCCAGGATCACCGAACGCCAGCGCCCCACAGGCGGTATCGAAAACAAAAGAGCCGTTCGCGCGGGGCATATGGCCCGGCTCCAGCAACAGCTCGCCATGCTGGCCCGCCACCTGATACGACAGCCGCAACCCCCGTCCCAGCCGTCGCAAGGCGGCAACGATGGCGCCGTCGACCACAGGCAGCGTCAAAGGCGAAATCATCATAGGCAGCCTGACAGGGTCACCGACACCTGCACTGGCCGCCTCAACTCAGCGCTCAAGCGGTCCTCGCATCGCTGGCGCATATCCCCCAGCCACGACCGCGTGCGCTCTTCCTCCGGGTCCAGTTCAATCTGCAGCGCCCCCATCTCTCGCCGTACGTTGACGTCGATGCGGCCCAGCCGCGGCAAATAGAACACTGCCTGCAAAGGCCACTGAGACGCCGCATTGAGGCGCGGTACCAATTGCTCGGCGAACGCCTCGACCATCGCCGTATCGGCAGATGCCTGCGTGGCGTGCAACGAACTACCGAACCCCTCCCCGCCGCCTTCGCCGGCGCACAGGTTCGCAAAGAGCCGGCCCTGCTCCCACAGGAATACGAGGCCTGGCGTCGCCTCACGCTCGTCACGCAATGGGCGGGGGCGTTCAGGCTTGCCTGCCGGGACCTGCGTCATAGCACCTCCTGTGTCAACAAAGCAGAAAGCTCCTGGAGTTTTTCGACCTGGCGCAAGCACTGGTTGACCTGCTTTTGTGCGCGTTCCACTTCAATCACATGCGTCTCCTTCTGCCCATGCAGCCCCTGCAAACGATCCTCCTCACGGCGGGTGTCGGCGGACAGGGTGTGTTCTTTGGCCGTCCAGGATTTGAGCATGCACACCGACACCACCTGCCCCTGGTGCTCGCTCAGTAATTGCGCGCTTTGCTTGGCCTCCTGCTGTCGTGTCTGCTCCAGCGCGTCCTCGGCCTGCTCGATGTGCGCCTGCAGGGCGCGCTGGTGCCGCTTCGCTTCACGCAACGCGCGCTCGGCGCGATCGGCGCGATGCCTGCGTAGGCGGCGCAGGGTCTCCAGTTCAGAAAGGGACATACGCCGTCAGCTCCGAAAGTTGTTGGAGGGTGGACGCCAGTGGCGAAGGCTCGCGCAAATCCTGGCGCAGGAAACCATCGACGGCCTGCCGACTGTCTACCGCCATGTCCGTGAGGGCGTCGTTGCCAGCCTGGTATTCCCCCAGCTTGAGCATCAGTTCAATCTGCTGGTACGCCGACAGCAGGCGCCGCAGCGCGGTACCGGCTTGTATGTGCGAAGGCTCGGCCACATTGCTCAGAATCCGCGACAGGCTGGCCAGCACATCCACCGCAGGGTAGTGCCCGCGTTCGGCAAGCTTGCGCGACAGTACGATGTGCCCGTCGAGCAGCGAGCGCACTTCATCGGCCACCGGGTCGCTCATGGAGTCCTGTTCGATCAGCACGGTGTAGATCGCCGTGATCACGCCTTCGCGAGTCAGGCCAGCGCGCTCCACCAAACGCGGCAACAAGCTGTAGACCGACGGCGGCAAACCACCGCGCCCCAACGGTTCACCCGCAGCCAGACCGATTTCACGCTGAGCCCGGGCAAAACGGGTCAGGGAGTCGATCAGCAGCAATACCCGCTGGCCTTTGCGGCGAAACCCTTCGGCCAGCGCCGTGGCGGTAAAGGCGGCACGCGCCCGCTCCATACTTGAGCGATCGGACGTTGCGCATACCAGTACCGCCTTGGCCCGCAATTGGTCGTCGAGTTCATGGTCAAGAAACTCGCGCAGCTCCCTGCCCCGTTCACCAATCAGGCCGAACACAATCACATCGCACTCGACATTCCGGGCAATCTCGGCGAGCAAGGTGGTCTTGCCGCAACCAGCACCGGCGAACAGCCCCACGCGCTGGCCTTCTCCCAGTGTCAGCAAGCCGTCGATCGAGCGCACGCCCGTCGCCAGCGCCTGATGAATACGCGGGCGCTCAGTGGGCAGCGGCGCTTCACACAGCACCGTGGTCGCGTCCTTGGTGTCGGCATCATCGACAAACGCCCCCGGCCCCTCGCCCGCTATCGGCCGACCGAAACCATCGAGTACCTGCCCCAGTAGTTCATGGCCGACCCGCACACGATGCGGCACGCCCAGGCGCTGCACGCTGGCGCCCACTTGCACGCCTTCGAGGTTGCCCAGGGCACTGAGTACCGCATCCTGGTGATCAAAGCCGATGATTTCGGCGAGCATGCTGTCATCACCGTATTTATCCACTTTGCACAGGTCGCCGATGCGCGCCTGAGGCAGCCGGCATTGCAACAGCATGCCGTTGACGCGCTGGATACGTCCGCGCACCGCCACCGGCGCAAAGCTGGCCAGATGACTGACCTGGCGTGCCTGCCACGCGTCAAGGCGGTCCTGCAGGTCCTGGCTCACCAGCGCACCTCATAGCGGCGCAGGCCATCGAACACCACCTTGGCATTATCAATGGAGACCAGGCGCAACCCGTCCACTTCATCCCCAAGGAACAACCTGCGTCCGCCCTCCAGTACGACATGACCGTTCGGGCCACCGACAATCTGGGTAATCTTGAACGGCGGCTGGCTATTGCCTTCTCTCACCCGGCTGATGACCGGCACGGGGGTGTCGAAACGCTCGGCAAAACGGCCGAGCATGCGCGACAGCAGCGCCATTTCTTCCGATGACACGTCACCGTTGAGTGAGATCTGCCCATTGATCACTTGCATGCTGACCCGTTGCGCCAACTCGCGCTCGCTCAGCATCTTGAGCAACTGCTGGCGCACTTCAGCGACGGTGGCCAGATCAATTTTCTGCACGGGCGCAGGCATCAGTGAAGCCTGGACATCCTGATCGCCGGCGTTCATCACGCCCACCGCAGCAACCAGCACCGCGAATACCACCAGCCCACTGATCACGCGTTTTTGTGCAGGCCCGCGCAGGGTGCTCAGGCGCAGCTCCGGCGGCGCCTCAGCGGGCACCTCAAACATCTCGACACTGGGTTCAGGCGCAGGCTCCGCAGGCCACGGCTGATCGGTGAGCGACACACACAACCGAATGGCGCCGATGGAAAACGGCCGGTCCAGGGCCAGGTCAACAATTTGCGCCAACACCTGCCCCTGGTCGTCGTGCAGCAACCCTTCTTCTGCCTGCACGCACCAGCGCTGCTCCACCTGGCGCAGCCAGGCATGGCGCGTGGCAATACCCGGGTCGTAAAGCGCCAGATCGGCCTCCGCATTGGAGCCGATGCACCACTGCTCGCCAAATAACGGCAACGCGGCTCCTTGGTGCAAGCCGTTCAGTACGCGCAACTCAAACATGGTCAGGCCCTCGAAACCGCTGAAAATGGCCAGTCATCACCGCGCACACTCATGCCACTGCCTCATGCCACCGCCTCATGCAGTTGACCATCGCCGGCGAGATCGAAACGCCCCAGCACCTTGACCTTCGAGGCACTCCCCAACTCGGCGAAAGACAGCACCGGCACATGATTGAACTCCTCCAACAACAGGGTCCGCAGAGGGCTGCGCAGGTCCTGCGCGACCAGCAGCACGCGCTTGCGCTTGAAGCGCATGGGGAAGGCTTGCTTGAGCAGGCTGATCAGCACCGCGCTGCTGTCATTGTCGAGGGCAAAAAACACCCCGGTCTGGGTCTGACGCAGCGCCTCACGCAGGATGTTCTCGGTCTGGGGCGACAGCAGCCAGGCATGCAGGCCGTCGGCTTCGCTGTACTGATGGAATATCTGCGACTTGAGGGCAATGCGCGCATAGTCGGCCAGGGCATCCGGCTCGCGCTCATGCTGGCCGTACTCGACCAGCGACTCGACAATCAAACGCACAGCCCGCAGCGGTACGCCTTCACTGGCAAGACGCTGCAACACCGCCGAAAAGCGCGACAACGGCATGATGCGTTGCAACTCCTGCACCAGTTCCGGCTGGCTTATTTCCAGCCAACTAAGGACCGACTTGCTCTCCTGTACCCCAAGAAACTGGGGCCCGCTGAGCATCATCGCGCGCTCCATGCGTTCCAGGATCAAGTTCTGCGCGGTGACCCGCTCCAGATGCTCATCGGTGAGCAGCGGATGATCCATTGCCAGCCACACCCACTCCTCTTCTTCCCGTGCTACCTGCCCGCGTACACCGTCATGCGGCACCTCGCTGAGCGCGGCATATTCCACCGCCAGCCACGGCCCCAGAGTGGCCCTGAGCACAGGCACCTCATGTACGCAAAAGCGCAGCTCATCCTCAGCCAGCACCGTAGAAAACTCGATTTCAAAGGGGGGTAGGGTCAAGCCCAGGTTGGCAACAAGCCCATTGCGGGTCTGGCGAATGCTTTGCATCAACTCCACTGCCAGGCGGCTACCGTTGAGCGCAGCGGGGAACTGCAGCAGGTAGGGCCGCGACGGGTCAAACGAACGCAGGTCCTCCTCACCGTTTTGCTCCGGGGCGATGGCGTCGCCATCCGAGCCCTCTTGCTGCTCCTGTTTTTTACGCTCGTACGCCAGATAGTAGCCAATCGACCCAGTCATCAAAGAGATGATGATGAACGTCACCGTCGGCATCCCCGGCAATGCGGCAAATGCCAGCATGCCCACCGACGCGATCATCCAGCTCTTGGGTTCGCTGGTCATCTGCCGGGCGATTTCGGCGCCCATGTTGGTCACGCCCCGGCGTCCGTCCGGGGCGACACGGGTGATGATCATGCCGGCAGTCAAGGAGATCAGCAGCGCGGGGATCTGCGCGATCAGGCCGTCGCCGATGGTCAGCACCGAATACAGCGCCATGGAATCGGCGGCGCTCATGCCGTGCTGGAACATCCCGGTGGAAAAGCCGCCCAGCAGGTTGATTACCACGATCACCAGGCCGGCAATCGCATCGCCTTTGACGAACTTCATTGCCCCGTCCATGGCGCCGAACAACTGGCTTTCACGGGACAGCTGCTCACGTTTGTCACGGGCCTGCGCGCCATCGATCAGGCCAGCGCGCAGGTCACTGTCGATGGACATTTGCTTACCGGGCATCGCGTCCAGGCTGAAGCGCGCGGCCACCTCGGCCACCCGTTCCGAGCCCTTGGTGATCACCAGGAAGTTGACGATGGTGAGGATCATGAAGATCACCAGCCCCACCGCCAGGTTGCCGCCGACCACGAAATTGCCGAAGGCCTCCACGATGTCGCCCGCGTCCTGCTCCAGCAGGATCAGGCGTGTGGTGGCGATCGACAGCGCCAGGCGAAACATGGTGGTCAGGAGCAGAATCGACGGAAACGAGGAAAACGCCAACGGCCCGGGCAGGTACAACGCCAGCACGATCAACAGGCAGGAAATACAGATGTTCAGCGCGATCAGGATATCCACCAGCCAGGTGGGCAACGGCACGATAAAAATGAACACGATGGCCATCACCACCACGGCGCCCAACACTTCGGCACGTTGTGCGACCTTCAGCAGCACCCGGTTGATAGACGCCAGCGCCGTCACGCCTTGGCCCTCGCGTCATCGCCAAGTCGCGGCGGCAGTTGTTCCAGACGGGTAAGCTCATCCATCACCAGCAAAAAGTTATGCAGGCCTTCCTGGCGCCCACGGCTATCGCGCCACAGGACTAATGGCAACCCCTTGAGCATCGGGTAGAGCGCGTTCAGCGAGGCCAACTTGCCGCTCGACGCCTCCCCCACCAATGCCTCCCCCAGGCGCTGGACTTCAGAGGCGGCGATACCATTTGCGGCATACCCCAACAGGCGCTGCAGCAGCACCACGGCGTCATGTTCGACCTTCAGGCGCAGGATCAACGACTGACAGTTGCACAACACCCCGCTCAATTGACCACAGCTCTGCAGCCCCTGCAGCAGCGTGCGCAACTGCGCCGTCGGAACCGACGAAGTGCAGGCCGCGATATCGTCCGCCAGAGCGCGACGCATCACCTTGAGCCCGGTCGCGAACTGCTCGCCGCCGTACACGCCCAGCAGGGACTGCATCATGCTCGCCAGGGATTGGCGCACCACCACGCTGGCGTAGTACAACGCGCGCACTGCCTGACGTTCCTGGGGGTCATCACTGGCCGCCTGCAAGGCCATGGCGATGTTCAGGCCAGCCTGGATCTCTCGCTTGTAGCGCATCTCCAGCCTGGCCAGGGCATCACGTGCCAATGCCGCTTCGGTCTTGCGCACCTCGGCTTCCGCCTGGGCCGTTATCTGCTGGAGTACCACGTAGGTACGCGCCGGATCGTTGCCGGTGAGTTCCAGCAGCTTGCCGACACTGGGTTGCTGCAGCAATTGCAGCCTGACACGTCGAGAAACCGAGGCCAGGGTAGCCTGGGCCGGATGCCCCAACTGGTCATACAGCTGGGACAGTTGCTCCATCGGGGTGACTCGAACGCCCATTGAACGCTGACTCAGGGCCTTGCTGTTAGACACCACTTCCTGACTGAAGAGGTTGGCGAGAGCGTCGACATCTGATGACACGGCAGGCGTTTGGGGGCGGGTGGCGCTAGCAGGGGCGGATTGATCCAGGCCTTGGAGCTTCTGCACATCAGGGAGGGATTCGACTTTCATGGGCGTGCCAGGACAGGAAGTGTGTGCTTGTGTGGCAAACAATCCCGTTACGGTTCCATTGAAACCCCTCTTGACCGGCTTTTTGAAAAGACCGGCACGGACTCAAGCGCCTTTTTGCAAAGCCTTGCGCAAAGCAGGCTGATTTCAGAATATTTATTTATAAAAATCAATTAGTTATGTGTTTTTTCCGCTTGGCACAGGCAGTGCTAAAGGGCTTTCCGTCGAAACCATTTCGATAGCGTCTACCCTGAGGAAAAAATCATGGATATCCCTATTGGTGCTTTAGCTCACTTTGTCAGCGGCTCGCCTCAATTCATGCTCCACCTGACGGACGACCATCAGAAAAAACTCCGACGTTTTATCCACAAGCGTGTGCTCAACCCCGAAGACGCAGACGACATTCTGCAACTCACCTACCTGGAAGCCTGGCGCAACAGGGACCGCTTCAGCGGCCAGGCCACCCTCAGCACCTGGATGTGCGGAATCGCCCAGAACTTGATTCGCAACCACTTTCGGCGCCTGTACGCCAAACCGGTGCATTGCGAATTCGATGAAGCGCTGTGGCATGGCCAAGAGGAAAACCACAACCTGGATTGGGAGTTCGAGATCAACCGCCGGCTGGAAAAAACCCTGATCGCCATCAAGCACCTGCCGGCGGAGATGCGCAAAACGTTGTACGCCTCACTGGAGACCGACGGCAGCTACCAGGACACTGCCGACGCCCTGGACATCCCCATTGGCACGGTGCGCTCACGCTTGTCACGGGCGCGTGAACAACTCAAGCGCGTCACCCACAACCCACTGCACCCGTAAGCCAGCCTAGCTGGAAACCGTTGGGCGGCAGGGATATCTGCCCAACCGATCCAGGCCTTTTCCGCGCGTGGCAAAAAAATCGCCAGCAGCCCAAAGCCCCCCCCGCGATCCCCCCCCACATCGTCTGGTACCGATTCCTGTGCGTACACCACCATCGCCAAGAACGCGCTCTGGAAATCACCGAAAGCCCAATGGAGGAGCAGGCTTGCTGTTCAATGGGTGGAGGTACAGGCTGGGACGGCGCTATGGCGAGCAAGCCCGCGCGCCCCTTAGATCTGCAACGCTATAAAGCCTGCACCCGCCTCGCCATTCGTCGCCGTCGCAGCGCTTTTCGGTTAAACAGTTGAAAGCGTAGATAAAAATTCAACAAAAACGCTTGACGCATTTCCGTTCTACGCGAATAATGCGCGCCACTTGGCTACATAGCTCAGTTGGTTAGAGCATAGCATTCATAATGCTGGGGTCCGGGGTTCAAGTCCCTGTGTAGCCACCAAGTACCGATCCATAGATGTCTACAGCAGTCTATGAATCACCTCAAGAAGCCCGCCTCGTGCGGGCTTTCTTGTTTCTGGCTATCTCTCCTTGTATTCCCCAATGCCTTCCCTCCGTGTATCCCCCTGTATATCCTCGACTAATAATTGAACCGAGGGGATACAAGCCCAAATGAAGCGATCCGAGATAAAACGCCTCCCCCTTTCCGATACCGCATTGGCCGGCCTGGAGTCTGTTTCGCCACCTCGCAGATGATGCTGTTGAAAGGAAATTTAGATCATGAAGCCTACCGCGCATAATCGCCTCATATCCGAAGCCGCCAAGCTTGAGCTCGCCCCCATAGGCTGCTCACAAAAAGGCAGGTCCAGAACCTGGCTGGATGATCATGGTTGGTGGGTTGGCGTGGTAGAATTCCAGCCGCATTCCGGAGCACGCGGCAGCTACCTGAATGTAGGAGCGTGTTGGCTATGGTTCGAAAAGGACTACTTTTCGTTTGATGATGGCCACAGAGTGAAGCCATTTCAAGAATTCACAAATGCGCAGCAGTTTGCTGAGGATGCGACATATCTAGCCAAGAGTGCCAGGGAAGAAGTGCTGAAACTGCGCCTAAAATATCCCACGATCGAAGTTTGCGCAGAACATCTGTGTACCCATGCACTGAATGCTCCATGGGGCTACTTTCATGCGGGAGTAGCGGCCGGCCTGTCTGGTAATGCCGAGACCGCGGAATATCAGTTTTCTAGGGATGGTCTGAAGTAGCCATGTATTTCCCCGGCATACCACCTAGCGCAACTTTTAAACTCGCCAAATGATCA
>NZ_JBXAFK010000027.1:0-96146 GCF_058793055.1 Pseudomonas sp. MPR-R2A5 | reverse complement strand
GTGAACGCGGCGCCTGTGAGTTCTTCGCGAGCAAGCTCGCTCCTACAAAAAAAGCCTTAACTGAACGGCATTAGGGCAAGCCCGCTCGCCACAGGGGTAGGGGAGCCTCCCCCATTTAGATTGCATTAGATCAGGCAGAGGCTGTGCTGTTCTGCTTTTCGTAAAGAGTTCGTATAGTTTGCCCATTCGCCATAACGATTATGTCGCCTCTATTGAGCAACTAACCCCGGACACTCTACCGTCACTTCCTACCCCCCACCCCCCGTAGGAAGTCATCGTGGAAAGTTCAACTTTAGGCATGGTTGTCCTGTCAATGATTGCGCTCTTTGGCACCGCCGCGTTTTGTTTCGAACACCTCGCCACCCGTAGCGAGAAGAAAAAGAAGGCCAAATAAGCAGGCCATCAAAATCAGCAGAACCCCAGTTTTTCAAGGGATACCCGGGCGGCGGGCTATCCCTTGTTTTCGTTCGTCCGGCAAAACCTCGTCTATATACCGTCTTAATACCGGGGCCACTAATCAGTGCCCGAGCTTGATACCCCAGCGCTTAACCTCCCCCGCGTCCGCCATTGCGGCTTATTCATTCAGGGGAGTTACACCGTGCTCACACTCACGTTCATCTATATCGCCAGCGGCTTCTGTGCCGTGGGGCTGTTCGCTTACTTGGGCTATGCCCTTATTCGCGCAGAAAAATTCTAGGGAGTTCGCCATGTACGACCTGATGTTTATTGGCATCTCCCTGGTGTTTTTTGTTGCGACTGCCATGGCCATTGTCGCCATGGGCAAGATTTGAACGGAGCCACGACATGTTAAGCACTGTGCTGGAATTTGCGCTGGTCCTGGGGTTGATGACGGGGCTCGCCGTATTGATGGGCAAATGGCTGACCCGGGTGTTTACCGGGACGCAGCATGCCTTGCCGGAACGCTGTACCTATCGCCTGTTGGGCATTGACCCACGGGAGAGCATGAACTGGGCTCGCTACGGTTCGGCGCTGCTGTTATCGAACGCGGCGATGATGCTGCTCGGTTATTTCATCCTGCGCCTGCAGGCGGTGATGCCGATCAACCCCTTGGGGCTGGCCGCACAAACCCCGGACCTGGCGTTCAACACCGCCGTGTCCTTTATTACCAATACCAACTGGCAGGCGTATTCGGGTGAAACCAGCCTGTCGAACTTCAGCCAGATGGCGGTCATCACCTTTTTGATGTGCGTCGGCGCCACCTCTGGCGTGGTCGCGGCAGCCGGCTTCATTCGCGGTTTGAGCCGTTCCAGTTCGGGCGATATCGGTAATTTCTGGGTCGACTTCACCCGCACGCTCTACCGCGTGATGCTGCCGCTGTGCGTGGGCATGGCGCTGGTCTATGTGTGGCAGGGCATGCCGCAAACCTTCGCCTCCCAGGCACTGGCGACAACGCTGGAAGGTGCGCAGCAGCAACTGATTGTCGGTGCGGTGGCCAGCTTTGAATCGATCAAGCATATCGGCACCAACGGTGGCGGCTTCTTCAGCATGAACGCCGCCCACCCCTTCGAAAACCCGACACCGCTGACCAACGCCCTGCACATCCTCAGCATGTTGCTGATCCCCTCCGCGCTGACCTACACCTTTGGCAGCATGCTGTTGCAGCGCCGTCAGGGCTGGGTGTTTTTCGGCACCTTCCTGGTGTTGTTCATCGGCTTCCTCGCACTGGTCTACGGCGCCGAGCAAAACGGCAACCCGCTGCTGACCCAGGCAGGTGCCAACCAGACCCTGTCGCTGGAACAAAGCGGCGGCAACATGGAAGGCAAGGAACTGCGTTTCGGTATCGCCGACAGCAGCCTGTTTATCGCCACCACCACCGCGGCCACCACCGGCTCGGTCAACACCATGCATGACTCGCTGACCCCCATGGGCGGCTTCGTGCCCCTGGCACAGATGATGCTCAACTGTGTGTTCGGCGGCGACGGCGTGGGCTTTATCAACCTGATCCAATACGCCCTGCTGACCGTGTTCCTGGTGGGCATGATGATTGGCCGCAGCCCGGAATTCCTCGGCAAGAAAATCGAAGCCCGGGAGATGAAACTGGTGATGCTCTCGGTACTCGCGCACCCCATCAGCATCCTTGGTTTCACCGCCCTCGCCGCCCTCTGGCCCGACACCATGGCCAGCCTCAATAACCTTGGCCCGCATGGTTTCAGTGAGGTGCTGTACGCCTACACCTCGGGCACCGCCAACAACGGTTCGGCCTTTGCCGGATTGAACGCCAATACGCCGTTTTTCAACACCACCATCGGCCTGGCGATGTTGATCGGGCGCTTCTTCACCCTGCTGCCGATGCTGGCCGTGGCCGGCTCCCTGGCGATGAAAAAAACCGTGCCTGCTGGCGCCGGCACCATCCCCACCGCAACCCCGCTGTTCATGCTGCTTTTGGTGTTCGTGGTGCTGGTGGTGGGCGGCCTGACCTTTTTGCCGGCGCTCGCGCTCGGCCCGCTGGTGGAGCAACTGCAGTTGCTGTCCGGCCAGACGTACAACTGAGGACACCTGGATGACGACTCAATCGATATTCAAAGGGCTGTTGCGCCCAGTGCTGGTTTCGGCGTTTTTTTTCATGCTGCTGACGGGGCTCGCATACCCGGCGTTCACCACCGTTGCCGCACAGCTGTTGTTTCCGTTCCAGGCCCGGGGTTCGCTGCTTGAACGCGACGGCCTGGTGATGGGCTCGGCGCTGATCGGCCAGCACTTCACCCGCCCGGAATACTTCCACGGCCGCCCGAGCATGACCCTCGGCGCCGACCCGCAAGACCCGAGCAAAAGCGTCTCGCAGCCGTACAACGCAGGCTCCAGCGGCGCGAGCAACCTGGGCCCCACCAGCCAGAAGCTGGTGGACCAGGTCGCCGCACGCGTCCAGGCCTATCGCCAGGACAACGGCCTGGCCACCGACGCGCAAGTGCCGGTGGACGCCGTCACCGCCTCCGCCTCCGGCCTCGACCCGCATATCTCGGTGGCCAACGCGCGGCTGCAACTGCCAAGGGTCGCCCGCCTGCGGCAACTCCCCGAAGCCGAGCTGCTGCAACTGGTCAACGCCCACACCACCGCGCGCACCCTCGGTTTGCTCGGCGAACCACGGGTCAATGTGCTGCAACTCAACCTTGCGCTGGACGCTCGCCTGCCATCGCGTCAGCCCCCCATTGCGGCCAGTGAGTAAGAGATTTCCCCCATGAAGAATGCTCGTTTACCTCTGTTTGATCGCAGTATCGTGCTGACCGCCTGTGCGGACGCGTTCAAGAAACTGCTGCCCCAGGCCCAGTGGAAAAACCCGGTGATGTTCGTGGTGTACCTGGGCAGCATCCTTACCACGCTGCTGTGGTTCCAGTCCCTCGGTGGCCAGGGTGAAGCGCCCAGCGGCTTTATCCTCAGCATCACCTTGTGGCTGTGGTTCACCGTGCTGTTCGCCAACTTTGCCGAAGCCCTGGCCGAGGGCCGCAGCCGGGCCCAGGCCGCGAGCCTGCGCGGGATGAAACGCCAGACACTGGCCAAGTTGTTGCAACAGCCCAAGCACGGCGCGGCGTGGCTGCCGACGGAAGCGACGCTGCTGCGCAAAGATCAGGTGGTGCTGATCGAAGCCGGCGACCTGGTGCCGCTGGACGGTATCGTGATCGAAGGCGTCGCCTCGGTGGACGAAAGCGCAATCACCGGCGAATCGGCGCCGGTGATTCGCGAGGCCGGTGGTGACTTTTCCTCGGTCACGGGCGGCACGCGGGTACTGTCGGACTGGCTGGTCGTACGCATCAGCGTCAACCCTGGCGAATCGTTCCTGGACCGCATGATCTCGATGGTCGAATCGGCCAAGCGTCAGAAAACCCCGAACGAAGTCGCCCTGACCATCCTGCTGGTGGGCCTAACCTTGTTGTTCCTGCTGGTAATTGCCACGCTGAGCCCCTACTCGATCTTCGCCGTGGCCATGAGCGGTACGGGCAGCGTGGTCAGCGCCACGGTGCTGGTGGCCTTGCTGGTGTGCCTGATCCCGACCACCATCGGCGGCCTGCTCTCGGCCATCGGCGTGGCGGGCATGAGCCGCATGATGTCGGCCAATGTCATCGCCACCTCCGGGCGGGCGGTCGAGGCGGCGGGCGACGTCGACGTCCTGCTGCTGGACAAGACCGGCACCATCACCTTGGGCAATCGTCAGGCCAGCAGCTTTTTGCCGGCGCCAGGGGTGAAAGAAGCCGAGCTGGCGGACGCCGCGCAACTGGCCTCGCTGGCCGATGAAACCCCGGAAGGCCGCAGCATTGTGGTCCTGGCCAAGCAAAAGTTCGACATCCGTGGGCGGGACATCAACGCCCTGGGCGCCAGCTTCGTACATTTCACTGCACAGACGCGCATGAGCGGCGTCGACCTGCCCGAAGGCCGGGCGATTCGTAAAGGCGCAGCCGACGCGATCCGCAGTCATATCGAAGCCTTGGGGGGCAGCTTTCCGGCGGCCTTGCAGGCCAAGGTGGATGAAGTGGCACGCCGCGGCAGCACGCCGTTGGTGGTATCGGATGGCGCCAAGGCACTGGGCGTGGTCGAGCTCAAGGATGTGGTCAAGGGCGGTATCAAGGAGCGCTTCGCCGAGTTGCGGCGCATGGGCATCAAGACCGTGATGATCACCGGTGACAACCGCCTGACCGCCGCCGCGATTGCCGTGGAGGCCGGCGTGGATGACTTCCTCGCCGAGGCCCGCCCGGAAGACAAGCTGCAACTGATCCGCGACTACCAGGCCCAGGGCAAGCTGGTGGCCATGACCGGCGACGGCACCAACGATGCGCCGGCACTGGCGCAGGCCGACGTGGCTGTGGCGATGAACAGCGGCACCCAGGCCGCCAAAGAGGCCGGCAACATGGTCGACCTGGACAGCAACCCGACCAAGCTGATCGAAGTGGTCGAGGTCGGCAAACAGATGCTGATGACCCGCGGCGCCCTCACCACCTTCAGTGTGGCGAATGACGTGGCCAAGTACTTCGCGATCATCCCGGCGGCGTTTGTCGCGACCTATCCCCAGCTCGGTGCGTTGAACGTGATGCAGCTGAGCAGCCCCAACTCGGCGATTCTCAGCGCGGTGATTTTTAACGCGCTGATCATTGTCGCGTTGATTCCCCTGGCCCTGCGCGGCGTGACTTACCGCTCGATCGGCGCGGCGGCCTTGCTCAACCGCAACCTGCTGATCTATGGCCTGGGCGGGGTGCTGGTGCCGTTTGCCGGGATCAAGCTGATCGACCTGCTGCTGACGGGAT
This sequence comes from Pseudomonas sp. MPR-R2A5, assembly GCF_058793055.1. Lineage (NCBI taxonomy): Bacteria > Pseudomonadati > Pseudomonadota > Gammaproteobacteria > Pseudomonadales > Pseudomonadaceae > Pseudomonas > Pseudomonas sp. MPR-R2A5. The sequence continues at coordinate 90,897 of NZ_JBXAFK010000027.1, read as the reverse complement.
TGGGCCTCGTATAGCGCCCCATCCACTGTAGGCGCGAGCTTGCTCGTGAAGGGCGTTAACGATAACGCGGGAAACCTGACACCCAACGGCACCCTCAGGTTTTTCGCGAGCAAGCCCGCGCCTACAGACAACTAGAGGAAGAATATGCCCGCCTTAAACGATGCACGCCCCGACCCCGACGCCCTGCTGGCGCGGGTGCAACAGGAAGAACAGGCCGCCTTGCGCGGCAAATTGCGTATCTATTTCGGTTCCAACGCCGGCGTGGGCAAGACCTGCGCCATGCTCGAAGCAGCGCAACGCGAGGTCGCCCAGGGCCGTGACGTACTGGCTGGCGTAGTGGAAACCCATGGCCGTACGGAGACCGCCGAACGGCTCCACGGCCTGGAGCAACTGCCCCGCGCCCACCGCCTGCACGGTGAGTTCGCCCTCACCGAATTCGACCTCGACGCCGCCCTGCTGCGCCATCCCGCCGTGGTACTGGTGGATGAACTGGCTCACAGCAACATCCCCGGTTCGCGCCATCCCAAACGCTGGCAAGACGTGGAAGAACTGCTCAGCGCCGGCATTGATGTATGGACCACCCTCAACGTGCAACACCTGGAAAGCCTGAATGACCTGGTCAGCGGCATCATCGGCATTCGCGTGCGCGAGACCGTGCCGGACCATGTGTTCGATAACGCTCACGAAGTGGTGGTGGTCGACCTGCCGCCGGACGATCTGCTGCAACGCCTCAAGGACGGCAAGGTGTACCTGGGCCCTGCGGCGGCACGCGCATCGCAGCATTTTTTCCGCAAGGGGAACCTGTTGGCCCTGCGCGAATTGGCATTGCGGCGCACGGCGGATCGGGTCGACACGCAGATGCGCGTGTACCGTCGCGAACAGTCGATCAAGACCCTGTGGCCCGCCCGCGAACGGCTATTGGTGGGTGTGGCCGGTGATGCCGGCGATGAGCGCCTGGTGCGTGAAGCGGCGCGCCTGGCGCAAAAGCTGGAGGCGGACTGGATTGTCGTGCATGTCGCCTCCGCCCAGGGGCGCGGTGCCAGGCGCTACCTGAGCGCGATTAAAACCTTGGCCCTGGCCAGCGAATTCGGCGCCGATACGGCCACGTTGCCGGGCATGGACGTGGCGCAAGCCTTGGTCGCCTGTGCCCGTGAGCACAACGCCAATCGCCTGGTGCTGGGCCATCACCCGCGCCAGGCCTGGCGGTTCTGGCATCAATCGGTCAGCGACCGGATCAGCCACCATCATCCGCAAATCGACCAGATCGTGATGGCCCACGGGGTTGTGCCCGACAGGCCCCTGATCGTCGAAAAACCTGCGCCCGTGCCAGGTAGGGCCTTGGCCTATGGGTGGGCCAGCCTTGCCTGTTTCGCCGCCAGCGCCGTCGCCGCGTTGCTGTTGCAAGTGTTCGACCTGGCCAACGTGGTCATGCTGTTTTTACTCACGGTGGTGCTGGTGGCCTTGCGGTATGGACGCGGCCCCGGCGTGTGGGCAGCGATGCTCGCGGTGCTGTGTTTCGACTTCTTTTTCGTGCAGCCGCGCTATTCCTTCACGGTCACTGACACCCAGTATTTTTTCACCTTTGCGCTGATGCTCGGCATCGCCTTGATCACCGGGCAACTCACCGCACGCCTGCGCCACGAAGCGCGCACCGCCGCCGCGCGCGAACGCCGTGCGACCTCCCTGGCGCGGCTGGCGCGTGACTTGTCGGCAGCGTTGACCGTGGAACAAATCAGCGAAGTCGCGCTGCGCACGTTCAGCGGCGTGTTCGAAGCCCGCGTCGGCCTGGCCCTGCCGGACGCCGCCGATGGCGTACACAGCGTGGGCGCAGGCGGGCTGCCGATGGATGACAGCATCGCGCAATGGACCTACGACCACGGCCATGCCGCCGGCCATGGCACCGACACCTTATCGGCGGCCAAGGGCTGCTACCTGCCGCTCAAGGCGCCGATGCGTGTACGCGGTGTGCTGGTGCTGGAACTGGCCCAGAGCGAACGCCTGAACGACCCACAGGAACGCCGCCTGCTGGAAGCCTGCATGAGCCAACTGGCGATTGCCCTGGAGCGCGTGCATTTTGTCGAGGTGGCGCAAAACACCCTGGTGCAGATGGAGGGTGAAAAAATGCGCAATACCCTGCTGGCGGCGATTTCCCACGACCTGCGCACACCATTGACCACCTTGATCGGTGCCGCCGACACCGCCCTGCCCCACGCCCCACCGGGGCCGTTGCGCGAGTTGTTGCACGGCATCCACGAACAAGCCACGTCGATGCAGCGCCTGATCGAAAACCTGCTGGACATGGCGCGCATGCAGGAACGCGGCGTGCGCCTGAACCGGCAATGGCACTCCCTTGAAGAAATCGTCGGCAGCGCCCTGCGCCAGTTGCGCGAGCCGTTGGCGCGGCATCAGGTGCACACCTCGCTCGACACGCGGTTGCCGCTGGTGGACGTCGACGCGCTGTTGATCGAACGCGTGCTGGTCAACCTGCTGGACAACGCGGCCAAGTACACCCCACCGGGCACCACCATCAGCGTCGCGGCCCACGCCACGTCGGACAGCATCGTGCTGATGGTCAGCGACACCGGCCCGGGTCGGGCCCCGGCCAATCTGTTCGAACCGTTTGCGCGCGGCCAACAGGAGTCTTCCGTGACCGGCATCGGCCTGGGCCTGGCGCTGGCCAAACGTATTGTCGAGGCACACGGCGGGCGTATCGAGGCCAACCCGGGGCGTACCTGCGGCATGCATTTCATCATCACGCTACCGGCGGGCACTCCGCCGTCCATGGAATCCCTATGAACACTGCACGTATTCTGATTGTTGAAGACGAAGCCAATATCCGGCGCTTTGTCGGCATCGCCCTGCAAGACGAAGGGTTCCAGGTGTTCGAAGCCGATAGCGTCAAGCGCGCCTTGATCCACGCCGCCAGCCGTCAGCCGGACCTGGTGATCGTCGACCTCGGCCTGCCGGATGGCGATGGCAAGCAACTGATCAGCGAGCTGCGCGGCTGGCTGGCGGTGCCGATCCTGGTGCTGTCGGCACGTGATCGCGAAGAAGAAAAAGTCGCCGCCCTGGACGCCGGTGCCGATGACTACCTGACCAAGCCCTTCGGCGTGCCCGAATTACTCGCCCGCATCCGCGCCCAACTGCGCCGGCACGGGCAGACCGGCACCGTGGCGGCCACCAGCAAAGTGGCGTTTGGCGAGATTGAAGTCGACCTCGCCACCCATGAGGTCTGGCGCAAGGGCCAACCGGTACACCTCACACCCATCGAATACCGCCTGCTCTGCGCGATGGTGCGCGGCCAAAGCCGGGTGCTCACCCATCGCCAGCTACTGCTGGAGGTGTGGGGCCTGGATTACGTGGATCGCGCCCACTACTTGCGGGTGCACATGGCGCACCTGCGCCAGAAACTGGAGGAGGACCCCGCTCAACCGCAGTACTTCATTACCGAGTTGCAGGTGGGCTATCGGCTGATGGGGTTGTGAACAGGCGTTCGGCGGCGACGTCCAGGAACACGCGGATTTTCGGGGTCAAGCCCGATGAACAGCGCATCGCGTTCTACTGCGTGCTGGACGAACTCTTCCAGCCGCTTTGCCAAACCCCAGACAGCAAAAAGCCCGCTCGATGAGCGGGCTTCCTGTGGTACCTGGCGTTCAGCGTTCCAGATGACCGAATATGGCGCAGCGGACGGGACTCGAACCCGCGACCCCCGGCGTGACAGGCCGGTATTCTAACCGACTGAACTACCGCTGCGCGTAACACTTGAAGCGAATGGTGGGTGATGACGGGATCGAACCGCCGACCCTCTGCTTGTAAGGCAGATGCTCTCCCAGCTGAGCTAATCACCCTTCACTTTCGGTGTGGGGCGCATCATATACGAAAAATCTGCAATGTGTTGATTTAAATGCAATTTATTTGAAATAAATTTTCGACCGACACGCCAGCCCTGAAAACACGCGCCTTGCGTGCCAAACGCGAGTCTATTGCATTTGCCCCACCCCAGGCCGCACAATTAAAAACCATTCTCAATAACCCTTGAGCCACGCCTATGTCTGTGGGTGAACCGCCATACCAACGGGAAATAACCCAGCTCTACAGCGAGCATCATGGCTGGCTGCTCACCTGGCTACGGCGCAAGCTGGGCTGTCGGCAGAACGCGGCTGACCTGGCACAGGACACCTTTGCACGCATCCTGCACACCCGCGAATGCGTGGCGACCATTCGCGAACCCAGGGCGTACCTGAGCACCACCGCCCGGCGCCTAATTATCGACCAGGCCCGACGCCGGCAAATCGAACAGGCCTACCTGCGAGAGCTGGCGCTGACCCTGGATGCGCTGGAGGGGTTCCAGTCGCCGGAGCAGATCCACACCACCCTCGAAGCCCTGGAGCACATCGCCTTTATCCTCGAAGGCATGCACGCCTATTCGCGCCAGGCCTTCGTGCTGTACTACCTCGAAGAACTGACCCAGCAGCAAATCGCAACGCAACTCAAGCTATCGGAACGGACCGTGCGCAAGTACCTGATCCAGGCGCTGGTGCATTGCGGCCACAGCATGGACACCTGACGGCCCATGCCCGATACCCGACAGCACATCGAAGAACAAGCCGCCGAATGGCAGCTGCAGTTGCATGAAGGCCCCTTGAGCGAGGCCCAACGCCTGGCGTTCGAGAGCTGGAAACAGCAAGGCCCGCGGTACGCCGCCGCCGCTGCGCGCATGGAGGCTGTGATTGTCAGGGTGCAGGCCCTGCGCGAGACAAAATCACCGGCGCGGGCAGCCCTGGATGCGGCGTTTGCCGATAAACCATCGCGCCGCAATAAACACGCGATGCGCACCCTGCTGCTCGCTTGCAGCTTGGCCCTTCCCGCAGCGGCGCTGCTGATCAGTCCCTATCCACAACGGTGGATGGCCGACGTGCGCAACGGTCCCGGCCAGTGGCAAACCTTGCACTTGGCGGACGGCTCGGCACTGACGTTGAACGGTATCAGCGCGGCGAACCTGCATTTCGATGCCACCCAGCGACGCATCGATCTGCTGCAAGGCGAAATCCTGGTGGAGGTGGCCCATGACCCGGCGCGGCCGTTTATCGTGCAGACGGCCCAAGGCACCTTGCGGGCGCTGGGCACACGGTTTGTGGTCAAGCGTGAGGACGATGTCACCGTGCTCAGCATGCTGGAATCGCGGGTGGCCGCACAGAGTGCCAATGCCCAGCAGACCCTGGAAGTCGACGCCGGCTCCCAGGCGCTGGTCAGCGCCAACAGCGTACGCCTGGCCGGCCGCATTGACCCGGCCAGCATCAACGACGCCTGGCGCCGCCATCAACTGGTGGTGGAAAACCGACCATTACCCGAGGTCCTCGATGAGATCGCACGGCATCGCGCCGGCCACCTGCAATTTGATCGGGCCGCGCTGCAAAACCTGCGTGTGTCGGCCGTGATCCCCCTGGATGACAGCGACCATGCCCTGCAATTACTGGCACAAACCCTGCCGATCAAGGTGTACACCTACACGCCGTGGCTGATCCGGGTGGCCCTAGACAAAACGCCCAATAAATAATTATTCGCATTTGCTTCCGGTTTTTTCGAGGCTGCCCGTCAAGCAAGGTAATTCGACACGTAAAGGATTGCCGCCACCATGCACACCCCCTCCTCCCCACGCGGGCGCTTTGGCCTGCTGAAAAGCGCCCCGTTTTCCCTGGCCATGCTGGCCGCGAGCGCGATGACCGCCAACCTGGCCCAGGCGGACACGGTTAACGTCGCGGCACAGACCTATGACATTCCCGCCGGACCGCTGGGCAGTTCACTCAATCGCTTTGCCCAGCAGGCCGGCGTGGCGATTGTGTTCCAGTCTCACGAACTGGAAGGCCTCAACGGTCCCGGCCTGAAAGGGCAGTACGCCACACAGGAGGGTTTTGACCGCTTGCTGCAAGGCAGCGGCTACCGCGCGGTCAAGGGCGACCAGGTGTATGCGCTGCAGCCCATGCCGACTAGCAGCAATGGCGTCATGGAATTGGGCCCGACGCAGGTCACCGCCAACCAACTAGGCAACGTCACCGAAGACAGCAGCTCCTACACACCCGGCAGCATTGCGACCGCGACTCGCCTGGTGTTGACCCCCAAGGAAACCCCGCAGTCCGTCAGCGTCATCACGCGTAAGCACATGGACGATTTCGGCCTGAACAACGTCGACGACGTGATGCGCCACACCCCCGGCATCACGGTGTCGGCCTTCGACACCGAGCGCAGCAACTATTACGCACGTGGTTTTTCCATCAACAACTTCCAGTACGATGGCATCCCCTCGACCGCGCGCAACGTCGCCTATTCGGCAGGCAACACCCTGAGCGACATGGCGATCTATGACCGCGTCGAAGTGCTCAAGGGTGCCACCGGCCTGCTCACCGGCGCCGGCTCACTGGGCGCAACGATCAACCTGGTGCGCAAGAAACCCACCGCGGATTTCCAGGGGCATGCCACCCTGGGCGCCGGCTCCTGGGACAATTATCGCAGCGAGCTGGACGTCAGCGGCCCGATGACCGAAAGCGGCAATGTGCGTGGCCGGGCAGTCGCCGCCTATCAAGACAAGCGCTCGTTCATGGACCGCTACTCACGCAAGAGCCCGACCTACTACGGCATCATGGAATTCGACCTGTCACCCGACACCCTGCTGACCGTCGGCGGCGACTACCAGGACAGCCTGCCGACCGCCTCGTCGTGGTCCGGCAGCTTCCCACTGATCAACGCCAACGGCGAGCGCAACAGCGTCAAGCGCTCGTTCAACAATGCCGCCGATTGGAGCAGTTGGGAGCAATACACCCGCACGGTGTTCGCCATGCTTGAACATGACCTGGGCAACGGCTGGGTCGGCAAACTGCAACTGGACCACAAGATCAATGGCTACCACGCGCTGATGGGCTCGATCCAGGGCGACCAGCCACAGCCCGACGGCACCGCGCAACTCACCTCGGGCAAGTACACCGGGGAAACGGTCAGCGATTCCGCCGACCTGTATGTGAGCGGCCCGTTCAGCCTGGGCAGGCGCGAGCATGAGCTGGTGCTGGGCGGTTCGATCAGTGCCTCGGAATGGAAAGGCAAGGGCTACTGGAACCTCTCCCCCAATATCGTCGACTTCAATAACTGGCACGGCAACGCCCGCGAACCGGACTGGGGCACCGCCCAATCGCTGACCGACGACACCGTGCGACAGACCGGCGCCTACATGACCACGCGCCTGAATCTGGCCGATGACCTCAAGCTGCTGCTGGGCGGGCGCGTGGTCAACTATCAGGTCACAGGCTATAACCCCAACTACCGCGAGTCCGGACGTTTCGTGCCGTACATCGGCGCGGTGTACGACCTCAACGACACCTATGCGGTCTACGCCAGCTACACCGATATCTTCATGCCGCAGGAAAACTACAACCGCGACCGCGACAACAAGCTGCTTGAACCGGATGAAGGCCAGAACTGGGAGTTGGGCGTGAAGGCGGACTTCCTCGACGGCCGCGTAAACGCCAGCGCGGCTTACTTTGAAATCCACGAATCCAATCGCGCGCTCTCGGATGATGAGTACAACAACCAGACGCCGATCCCGAATAACTATGCGTACAAGAGCAGCAAGGCCGTCACCAAGGGTTATGAAGTGGAGATGTCCGGCGAGATTGCGCCCGGCTGGCAACTCCAGGCTGGCTACACCCACAAGGTGGTGCGCGATGACAAGGATGTGAAGATTTCCACCTTCGAGCCTGAAGACCAGATCAAGCTGTACACCACCTATAAACTCAAGGGCAACCTCGACAAGTTGACCGTCGGCGGCGGCGTGCGCTGGCAGAGCATGGGCTGGCAGGACATCTACAACACCCCTCACACACAGTATGAAGAGTTCTCCCAGGACGCCTATTGGCTGGTCGACCTGATGACGCGCTACCAGGTGACCAAGAACCTGTCGACGACGCTGAACGTGAACAACCTCTTCGACAAGTCCTACTACACCAACATCGGTTTCTATAACTCCGCAGCCTACGGTGAGCCACGTAACTTCATGGTCACCACACGCTGGGACTTCTAACCCCCAGACAGCAAAAAGCCCGCTCAATGAGCGGGCTTACGGGTGTGCCCCGTCAGAAGTCGAAGAACACCGTTTCTTCTTCGCCCTGTATGCGGATATCGAAACGATAAGCCAACTTGCCATCGACCGTGCAACGCTTGGCGACCAGCGTCTCCCGGCGTTGAGGCTGTTCGATCAGATTCAGCACGGGATCGACGGCATTGGCCTGGGCTTCATCGTCGAAGTACACACGGGTCTGCAAGTGGATATTGATGCCCCGCGCGAACAGCGAAACATTGACGTGCGGCGCCATCGGCACACCCGCAGCATTCTTCACGGTGCCCGGCTTGACGGTATGGATCTGCCACTCGCCGGTATCCGTGGTCGCCGTACGGCCAAAACTGTTGAAGGGCTTTTCCAGGTTGTAGTCACTGTCGTAAACGCCTTCGTGGTCAGCCTGCCAACACTCCAGGAACGCATCGCGGATCAGATGACCGTTGCCGTCATAGACATGGCCCAGCAACAGGATGTGCTCCCCCGACGCACCGGGCTTGGCCATTTCGTTCCAGATTTCCTGCGCGCGGGGCGGGTTGCCCGCCGCCTCCAGCGCCAGGCCGATATGCACGTAAGGACCGGCGGTTTGCGACGGGGTTTCAGGTAGAAGTTCAACGGGCATGATCGGGCCTCCTCAGCGGTTTTCGAAGTGAGTCTTGCGCTGACCGCGCAGAACGATATCAAAGCGATAAGCCAGGCAATCCATGGGATTGGCCATGCTCATATCAAGCCTTGCGATCAGGCTCTGCACTGCATCCGGATTGGCGATCGACTTGACGATCGGGCACATCGGGATGAGTGGGTCACCTTCGAAATACAACTGGGTGATCAATCGTGTGGCAATCGATGGGCCGCTGATGGAGAAGTGAATATGCGCCGGACGCCAGTCGTTGGGACCATTGCGCCATGGATACGGGCCAGGCTTGACCGTGCGGAAACTGTAGTTGCCGTCGCGGTCGGTCAAGGCACGACCGACGCCACCGAAGTTAGGGTCGATGGGCGCCAGATAGCTGTCCTTCTTGTGCCGATAGCGCCCCCCCGCGTTGGCCTGCCACATCTCCACCAGGGTATGGGGAATCGGCTTCCCATACTGGTCACACACCCGACCGGCGACGATGATGCGCTCGCCGATGGGCAAGCCGCCGTGGTTGAAGTTCAGCAACAGATCGTTATCGTGATGCCCCATCTCCAAGTGGGAAAAATCCGGGCCGCTGGCTTCCGACTGGGACTGCGGGATGCTCACCAAGGCCTGGCGCGGGGACCGCAGGATTGAGGTTTTGTAGTCAGGCGTCAGGGCTTTGGGGTGCCAATTGCGGTCACGAATGACGAAACGGCTGTTGTCCGCATCAGACATGTCGGTTTCCTTTTTATTATGGATAAAAATCAGGGATGAATATTGTATAAACAACAATAAACAACCCAGTGTCCCTTGATGAGGCGCTATCCAAAATTGAAAAAACCAACCCTATCCATATCCAAATGGTTATGGATAGAAACCCTCGCGATATTCCTGGCCCACCTCGCGCAGCACCTCCACGCACCATTGAGCCGCCAAGGACATCGTCAACGCAGGATTGCTGCACAGTCCCACGGAACCACCCGGTTCGCGAATTCCCAACTCCAGCTCAAACAGATCACCTCGATTCAAGTCCTGCCTGACCGCATCGAAAGGCGCGACCCAGATCGCCTGACTGCACTGCACATAACGCCGGCTCAAGATCAACGATAGGGTTTCCAGGCGCTGGCGCGGCGGATTGATACTGTGCTGCACGAACAAGCTGTCGGCGAATTTGCGAATCGTCGTCCCTGCCTGCGGCAACACCAGCGGATAATCTTCGATATGTTCCTGCGCCTGTGGATCGCTCAACAGCGGATGGCCGTTACGCACCACGAGGGTCATGGATTCGCTGTATAGATGCTCGAAAATCAGCCCAAGGATCTGCGGGCTGTCCGTCATGCGTCCGACCACCAGGTCCAGCTCCCCCACCCGCAATTGCGACAACAGGTACGCGCTCGGCCCGGTCACCACGCTCACGATCAGCGCGGGATGTCGGGCATGCAAACGACAGACGACCTCGGGCACCAACAAACTTTCCACAGTGGACAGCACGCCGAGCCTGGCGGTGAAGGGCTCGTGCTCGCCGGAACGCAGGCTGTTCACCCCTTCACGCAGCGCTTGTACGCTCGGCCCGGCATAACGCAAAAAAGCCACTCCGGCTTCCGTCAACGCCGCGCCACTTTTGCTGCGCATAAATAAAGTGGCCGTCAGCAGGGTTTCGAGTTCTTTGAGGGTCTTGGAAAGCGCCGGCTGGCTGATCGCTAATTTTTCCGAGGCGCGCGCCAGACTGCCCTGGCGCGCCACTTCGAGAAAGCACACCAGGTGGCGGAATTTGATGCGGGTATCGATGTTCACCGTATGTTGCCGCCTTCGAGGTGTCCCCTACCGCGCGTGAAAAAGCGCGAGAAGTAAGCTAATTCGGAAGATTGTGCGCGAAAGTGTATCGCCGATCGACCTCACCACACAGCGAACGCAGGTTGTCGATCTCGTGGATCAGGCTGATCAGAATGGACCGTCGTCGCCCTGACGCCACCAGGGCGCTGAATCCCGGGCACAAAAAAAGCCCGCTCGATGAGCGGGCTTCCTGTGGTACCTGGCGTTCAGCGTTCCAGGTGACCGAATATGGCGCAGCGGACGGGACCATAACTCATCCTCTAACTGTTTGAAAATTCGGTTTTTTCAAAGCTTAATGTTTCGCTGATGGACTGAATTATGTACTTATTACTCACTGCTGTAAATGATGTTATCTGAGCGAATTATGCTCACTTTACTAGATTGATGCATCGTATCTCACTGCCTCGGGGAGGGCATATACAAAATTGAAGACCAACCAGACAGGGCTGTATGTCCTGGGAGACGCGACGGTTATTCTGCGCATCTTTGCCGTCGAAACGACCATCGAGCAGTACGTGAGGCTGTTCCTTATCGGAAAGGTCACCCCAACGCAGCGAAGACATCGGCAGTTCGCCGTCGTGAGCGGTTACTGGCGCAGCGCGCCCGATCATGAACAACGCGCTGTGGGATATCGACATGGCACTGTGGGACATCAAGAGCAAGGCCGCCGGACTGCCGGCCTATCAATTGTTGCACAGGGGTTGCCGCGACGACATGCCTTGTACCGCCACAGTCAATGCGAGGGCGAAGATGAGATCACCGTGGAAGACAACATTCGCGCATCCATGGAAGAACCCTACCAGCACGTGCGGCAAATTGGGCATATCCGGCGGCTCTGGCACCGAAGACCTGCGACTCCTCACCGGCAGGCTGGCCTGGGCGAAAACATCCAGCCGAAAATATCGCCATGCACCAATATCTACGACATTTATTTTGACCCGGACGCTTACCTGCATGCCGTGCCCAAACGCTTCGATCACTTGCGCAACATTTTGGGCTCGGTGTGGGGTTCATCCCAACATGCACGAAAGGGTTTCACCGATTGCAGCAGTGCAGTTGCGAAGAACCTTGAGCAATACCAGATTTTCCTTCCTCGATATCCCGAACGCCCCAAAAAATCTCGAATTACTCAAAACGGCTTTGTCTACGCCGAGGTCAGGGTCGCGCGTAGCGAAGGAACATGTTGAAGCCGCTCGTGCCTTGAGGGGTGATGATGCAATGAGCTGCTGTTGCACGAACTTTTGCCCAATGTAATGACTGGGGTGATGGTATACGCCACACGTTGGCAGGGGGCATGTGGTGTTTCTCGTCGCCCCCCGCGCTTAATGGGCCTTGGGGGTGCAGCCATCAAACGGGTCAGCGAGGAGATCACAGTAATACTACAGAGCCGCGCTCATGTGTGAACGGTGAAGACGCTGATCATCGTCGCGGTAACTTCAGCTTAGCCCTTTACCTAACGCGCTACGGCCCCAGTCTCTACAACGAAAAAAATGGCCGTTGTGACTACCTTGGATGCCACCTTCGACACACGTGGCCTCCAGATCCTACCTGGCTAACCGGCTCTTAATGGTCGATTTATCTTTCGTCTGTTCCGACGAGAAACCGCCTGCCGACGATTGCTATGCTCCAGCAAATTCGGTCGATCTGACATGTCTGCATCGTCTCCATCACCATGTGGTGCTGCATGATCGACACGCCCGGATATATATAAGTCCCATACATAGCCACCGACCGAAGATCGCGATAGCTAGGTGAGTATGAGTTAGCAGACCAATCCCTGGAGAGCACATGCCTAATAAAATTGTCACCAGTCCTAGTGGAATGACTATCGAATGGTTCACCTCACTGCTAACTGAAGCCGGGGTGCTTAGCGGTGGTCGGGTCGAGAGAGTTGAGCTAGAGCCTTTTGGTGGCGGCGTCATGACAAACATGGTGCGAGCCAAGCTAGGTTACGTAGGCACGAGCGACGCGCCAGCGAGCATCCTGGTCAAGTATCCGTCTGATGACGATGGAAATTTTGGTATAGCGCAGATCATGGGGCTGTATGAGCTTGAGGTGCTCTTCTACCAAGACATCGCCCCTCAATTGCCCAATATGAGTATTCCCAAGTGCTACTCCGCGCAGCTCGAGGAAGAGACCGGCCGCTTCACACTGGCCCTGGAAGATCGTAGTGCCAACACCAAACCGGGCACCATGCAAAGCACAGTAACCCTGCAGGAGTGCTCTGCAGCGCTTAAAGAACTGGTGAACTTCCAGGCACCGCTCTGGAACTCACAAGTGCTGGCCGAATTCGACTGGCTCCACGATTCAAGCCGCACGCTTGGTGTGTTCGACGCGATTCCAGCAGGCCTGGAGCCATTCCTCGAGCGGTTCGGACACGCGCTAACTCCCGAGCACGTGAAGCTGTTTGAATCGGTGCTGCCACTCGCCGGCAAGTGGGTCCGGTCCTGGCAGGCTCCAACGGTGTTACAACACGGGGAGTTCCGCGCTGGCAACGTCCTGTTCGGTATCACGGCAGATGCGCCGCCGGTCACGGTCATTGACTTTCAGACAGTACGTGTAGGCCCGCCAGGGGTCGACCTGGCCTACTTCATGGGCGGTTCGATGCCAGCCGAGGACCGAAGGACGATGGAGGGTGAGCTGATCCGTGAGTACCACCAGCATCTTGTCGACGCCGGCGTCCAAGGATTCGACTGGGACGCCTGCTGGAAGTCTTATTGTGAAGGCGCCATGTATGGCGTCTATCTCCTGGTGGGCATGGCGGGTCAGGTTGAGTCGACCGAACGAAATGATCGCGTGATTCTCAATCTCGTCCAACAGATGGCAGATATGGCGTTGGACCTCGACGCACCGAAGATAGCCGGACTGTTGTAACCAACCCTTTCACACGATCAAACCACCAACGAATGAGGAAATGAGCAATGGGATGGACCGATAAAGTCGACATCGCCGACGAGTACTTCCACAAGCACAGCGACGACCCCTACTGGAGCGAGAATAGCTTGCTCGGATTCAGCGTGCCGGAAAGGAATCTGTGCGGCTTCATCTATTTCTACTTCCGACCGAACATGAATTTGGTCGTGGCCGGTCCGGCGGTATGGGATCACACGGGCGAGGACGTGTACAACTGCAAATATTACGGCTGGGATCAGCACCTCGCGATCCCGCCGGGCTCGGAGATGTTTGACTTCGAGTTGTCAAACTCCCTGAGTTGCAAGATGATCGAGCCGCAGAAGGAGTATCGCTTCGGGTATGACCGCAACGGAATGAAGATTGACCTCACCTGGACGGCTCTTGCAGAACCGCACTATATGAAGCTCACGAAGAGCGGTGAGGAGGATCCGGGCATCGCGAACTGGGTCAAGAAGGATGGGGACTTTTCAGTCGGCCACTATGAGCAGGCAGGCTGGTTCAAGGGAACGATCGAACTCGACGGCGAGGAGATCGAAATCAACTGTGGCGCGCTGCGCGACCGCGGCTGGGGGCCTCGCCACGCCGACATCAAGGACCCTCTGCGGGCCGGGTGGCCGTATGTCTTCGCCTCTGCCGAGAGCGGATGGCACCTCTATGACCCCCAAACCATCCTCCCATTCGATCAGGATCCTCTCGAAGGAACGACGGAGACGGTGACGACGGGCTTTTATATTCGCGACGGGATTAAGGCTCAGGTCGTCTCTGGCACGCGCCGCGCCGAACGCGGTCGTGACGGTCGAGTGCTCACTCAGGTCATCGACTGTGTCGACGAGCTTGGTCGGGAGCTGCATGCCGTCGGACAGAGCATGAATTGGCTGAAGTGGCCGGTGAACAGCGACATCCTCAACTGGTGGTCCTTGGTGAAGTGGGAATATGACGGCCAGGTGGCCTACGGGGAAGACCAGGACTTCATGAACTTCAAGCATTACCGCCGATACTGGCTGCAACTTCTCGAGAAGGATCCGGATCTCCTGAACTGCTTCCCGCCGTCGCCAGACTATCCACCGTACGGAAAGTAGTCCTGTCACAGGCTGGTCGAACCCTGAGTCGACCAGCCTGCCCACCGCCGCCTCTCTTCTCTGCGCTCGTCCATTTCGTGGCAGCGATCACACGTCGTAATAGTCCACCTTTCCCCCGCATGTATTCAACTCGAGAGGCCACAATGCCCAACCTCTACAGGCTTGACCCCGCGGAGTCCGAGTTCATGACGAGCGCACCATACAAAATCAAACACGCCATCGAAGTGCATTGCAGTGCGTCACGAATGATGGAAGCCCTGAGCGATAACGATCAATGGGTACAGTGGGCCAGCCCCATGAAAAAAGCCGTCTGGACGTCCGAACGTCGCGAGAAAAATTGCACCCGAGATGTACTCCTTATCGGTGGAGTTATTCTTAAGGAAGTTTTTTTTGAGTGGGACAGCGGCACCCGGGTATCCTTTTTCGTTGAGAAAACGAACATACCCGGGCTGAAAAGTTTCGCGGAAGAACACCGAATCCTGTCCCTAGGCGATGACAGGTTGCGCCTGGAATTTACTGTCGCCTTTGATATGACACCGAAAGCCCGTTTGCTCGCGCCAGTGGTTTATTTTGCGCTGAAAGGAATGGTGCCGAGTATGTTGAAAAATTACAAAACCCTTCTTGAGCGCCATTGATCTATACGGGCACTCTTACACCTGAAGCGATGTGTACCAGGCCAACACCCCTGGTCAGTGACTGCCGAACGTCTGGCGATATTCGGCAGGTTCCCATCTTGTCAGACTACTCGGACAGGCTATCGAGTGTTCCGAGGTCATCCATGGCGGTTGCGATACGTTTCGTCAGCTCAAAGTAGGACGCCGCGGGTTGAGCAATCACCCAGGCAACCGTCATCGTCCAGAATGCCAGAACTGTAGGAAGATGCTGACGATAGTGAAGCCAGGCCTCGTCAAAGTCGATGGCTGTCCCGCCAGCCGCCCGAAACGCGTCAAGATATTCCCCCAGCAGCTGGTGCTCCCACGCACGACGGTCTTCAACGGTAAGGGCGGTCGAGACGGCATAGGCGAAGTCGCGAGCCCAGTGACCACGGCCAAAACACTGCCAGTCGGTGAGCCCCATATCGCCGTCGCGGGTCAGATACCAGTTACGGATATGCACATCATTATGGGTGAAGGTGCGCGGTAAGTGACTGTGTAGGCTGAGCGCCTTTTCAGTCGCTGGCCAGACTTCATCAATTCGCGCGAACAGAGCTGGCGGGATATAGGCTTGCGACTGCACAAAACCCTTGTGGCAACGTTCCTCCCAATGCACCCAGGCATCGAGGTTTGCGAACAACTCCTCAAATGTCTGGACGTGGCTTGCGCTGGCGACTTCTTCGCTGTCGTAGTAAGGGCCGTGGATCTGCGCCAGCAATCGGATCTGGTTACGGGCACGCTCATACGTCATCGGCGTGTCATGACTGCAGAAGATGACATCATCCCTTGCCATGTCAGCGAGTACGGTAATCGAATTGAAAGTCTCGGGATCAAACGCCGCATGAAGACAAACCGGCGCCTCGATGTCGAAACGATCACGAAAGCCGCGATAGAAAACGTACTCACCGCGACTGAGACCGCCACGCGCATTCAGCAGACGCGCCTCCAGCGAATTCGCCGCCTTGCAAAACACGCTCGGCGGCAAACCCGCCAACTGCCCAGCGTCGTTATAGGTCAGCATAATACGTCGGCGATCCGTCGTACCTGAGTCGACCACATCCAGTTCGTGTGCGACAACCTTAGCGCCAGATACCTTGCTGGCCAGGATTGCAGTCAGCCACTTGTCCGTGATTACCTCATAGGAAGTGGGGATGTCATCAGCGGATTGGGGTACGCGCCCCAACTCCTGTTCCTTTTCGAATGCGCTCCGAATCTGCGTTTCAATATCTAACATTGATCTTCCGCCTGTTTTAATTGCTGATGATCTAATACTGCGCTGAAACATAGCTCCGCAGCCCATTACCGTCCTGCCTGAGCCACACTACCGTATTCTTAAGATTGTGGGTGCTACTGTGCCCACCAAGATAACCAGAAAGGAATGACAATAGCAAAAAAAGCAATAAGAAGCCACGCCTCAAAAGCGAGTTTCAACAGCCACGGCGCAGATTTAATCTCCATAAAATACATGATGACCAGCCTCACCTTAACCAAAGACATAATTAATACCACATTGGATATATAGAAATTCACATTTGGCAAATCCAAAGTAGCAAATAAATCATGGGACAGACACCAACCCAACACGGAAATTAGCAACAGCCAAAAATAGACAACGTTTTTTGTCATCGAGATATTCATTTTTCAACTCATCAAATAGAGCAAATAAAAAATTACGATCCAGAGCAGATCAACCATATGCCAATAACTGGCCCCCGTCTCAAACATCAGCAAGTTGCCCGACATCGACGATTGGTCGTTTCTGATTTTTCTCCACATATAGACCAGCACGCCTATACCTATTATGGTGTGAAAAAAATGAATACCCGTCAGCATGAAATAATACATAAAGAAATCGTTCGTCAGAATATTGACTCCCGCGCTGATCTTGTCCGTATATTCAAGCAGCTTTACGACTATAAAGCCCACGCCGCACACTATCGTGGCAACCGTGAATCTGAGACAGTGATCTCTCTTGCCTTGCCGCGCAAACTTCAAGGCTGTGGCAATGCACCAGGAACTCGTCAACAATAGAAATGTATTGATAACACCGTAACTCTGAGTCAATTCACTTCGACTAATATGGAACAACTCTTTAGATTTAGCGCTGTCGCAGGCGTAAAAAAAGAACAAAATAGCAAACACCAACAAATCACCGATGATTAAAATCCATACCCCCGGATCGCCGGGAATCTTCCTTTCCGACGCAATAGTATTTTCAATATTTTTCATCGTACATTTCGCCATAGTAAGTTCAAGTAACTCTATATATCCGTAGCTCAAGTTCGTACCTGCGTGCGGTGCGACCGCCTTGTCGTATAGCCGTCTATATAGAGTAACTCGTACCGCTTGCGGAACACCGCAAAAAACTCGGCACGGTGTGACGTTAAATGACTCTATAGCGTTTATCTACTATACAGGGACAGCCTTTTCCGTAACCAAAGAGTATTGTTCTGCGCAGACAACTGCAGAATGTTGTCGTTTGATACTTTTGATCAACAATATGCAGGTCACCAGAAACCAGATCCCCCAGTCGGTCAACGGAAGCCAAAATCCAAAAACTCCGTTCCAGGCGAACGGCCCATCGTGAAAAACAGTGATAACCCCGCCCGGCAACAGCAGTAATACGACGAATATATTATAGTAAGAGCACCACCGAGGAAATGTTGGAGCTTCACTCTTATCCATGAAGCCAACTATGGCGATACAAATAGGAATAATCAAAAAAGGCGAAGTCATTCCAACAAAAGGAATCCATGCCAGATCGCTGGCGAGCTGGATAAGCTCAGGGCTCCTATCGAGTCGAAATACGGCAGTCGCCCAAAACAGCGTGGGGAAGGTAAGGGTCAAGACATTGCCAGCACTGGCCATCAGTTGGGCAAAGGACCAAATCGGCGATTTTCCCTCAATACGCATCATTTGCATGGTCAACACCCCCGCAAAGGGAAGATATAACGCTGTGGCCCACATGAAAAAAAGTAATCCAAAACGAATCTGAATAGGATTTGCTCGATAAAATTCAGCCGTTTCCATGGCACTCAAGCTCGGCGCCATCGGCGGCAAAAATCCAATGACAAGCCACCCAATCAGCATACATATAATGAAACCGGGGCCACACCAAGCGGCAACCAGTTGTGATTTATAATTCATTTATAAAGCCTCCAATTCGCTTGAGCTTCTTGCAGTCGTACGCCCGATAAGAATCTTGCCAGCGCAGCAACCAGCAACAGCCAGGGCTCCTGATTGCTGCGCATCTCGCATAATGTAATTAATAGCTGGCCTTGAGCGTCAAAGAAACCCATCCACGATCACGCAACAAGGGGGTACCGCCACTGGAAGTAGCAATGGTATTTTGCCCAACTATCGGATTATAAGTCGTGGTAAGTGGACCGAAGAAACCATTGTAGCTAAGCGTAGCTTTGTATTGAGACACATAATCTGCACTCACACCGAAGCTGTAAGTACCGGCCCCTTCGTTCCCGCCATTGGTGACCGGCGAAGTACCGTAGAGTCCCATACCGAAGGTAACAGGCGCACTCAGATCCAGGCCGTCAGTCACTTGATACCAAGTGGGTGTATAGGCCATCTGTATTGCAAGGTTGTCGCGAGTCGAACAGCCATCTTTAGCATCGCCTTGACCGCCATGCTGGTTTTTACAACCGCTGTTCTTGTCATCATTGTAGAACTCACGATTCTTTGTGACCTTGTCAAGACGACTGTATGTCAGTTCGGCCTGAAGCGTGGATGAGTCCCAGAGTCCATTTCCCGAATAGACTGCGATCACGTTGGCCAAGGCATGCCATGTATCGCCGCGGGCGATGTCAGGGGATAGACCAATGGTACTGAGCGCAGTGTTTTCACGGCGCACCAACTCGGCGCCGACTGACATCGCCCCAACCTGCTTGGACAGGCTGATGCCGTATAAACGTACATCCTCAGCGTACTTGTTGTAGACGCTGGTGGGCACGGCACCGTCGTAGGTGCCCAACACATTGGGTAAGGTGTCGCTGAATTCACGGTAGTAAAACCCAAGCGTACCGTCGAGCATTTGCGGCCGCCATCTTGCGCTTAAACCGTAAGCCCCGCTATTTTTAGGGGTGTCCACATCCCCTCTGACAGGAATTGCAAAACCTGGGGCTAGCGCGAGATTCGTATGTCCATTAAAGAGATAATCAGCCGTGCCGAAGTAGGTTCCGCCCTCGGGCAGGCGACTCGGTTCCCACTCGAATTGATAATAACCCGCGAGCGACAGATTGTCCGCAACTTGAGTTTGCAGGGAGAACTGATTGACGGGCAGAAAAAGCTCTTTGGCCTCGGTCCCTGGAGTCGCTGTAGCCTTGCGAATATCCACGGGACCCTGTGCGTAAGAAACACCATGGATGAAAGAGAACAGCGATTCGCCCCAATACAGGTTGTGCCGGCCCAGCTTGAGATTGACGGGCACAGCGCCTATATCGAAACCGCCGAAGACGAAAGCATCCAGGATTTCACCGGAAGGACCGGCGTAATAGCGCTTCACAGTGCCAGTATAGTGTCCGTTTGGATAGGCGCTAGGATACGCTGAATACTCTGAGAGACCCTTCGCCTCCTCTCCATCATAGGCGTTGTCGTACCAAGCAGAGGCGGACACGCGGGCACCGTATTTTTTCTTAAATATGAGATCTGCCTCTGAAAACAAATCAAGTCGGTTGGCAACCACATCGCCGCGACCGAATTGATTGTCAGCGACCTGTTGACCGCTACTCAACGAGAGTGCTTTTTCCGGCTTCTGAGTGCGAACCCCCAGGTTATAACGAAGTGTGTTATCCCAACGGAATTCGAAGTCCGGATTACCGAGATCAATTGGCAGCGCTACGGCCGAGCTAGCGGCGCCAATTGTTGCAACAGCGATGGCCAATCGAGAAAAATAGTAGTTAGCCTTGTGAAATTCCTTCATGTATTTGCCTCTTTTTTTGTTTTTTTTATAGTGCGCACGACTTAACATTGTCTTGCCTTGCCCTACTCCAGATTCAGCAGAATCTCCAGCACCTTCGCGGCAAACCTATTCACCTCACACTTGCGTGGCGTGGCTGAATACTTATGGCGTCTTAACGCCCCTTTCAGGCTTGAACTCCCCTTTCCCTGAGGAAAACCCGACATTTCTCCGCGAGCAAACTCTAACTGCTCCATGCACCAAGCATCCCTCTGCCCCCCGCCCCTCACATCGTCGGAATAGACGAAAGGCGACCAGAATGCTGCTCGAATAACGCCCCCATCACGCGGGCTATTAAAAAATCCTGATGGGTTTCCTACGTTGCCGTCATAAGCTTTAGCGTGCTGTTGGAAAGCAACTTTCCCGCCAGCCTTTCAGGCTTCGCCTCAGGGATTAGTTGTATCTTTTTCAAGATGATTTTTGCCTTTGCCGTCCCGCGTGTTGGCTGCGCATTCGCAGTACGGGGTTCGGCCCGCGACGAGCGCCAGAGATGGCACACGCGTGAGTTTGAAGAAACCCATGCGACAGCTAGAGTCACCGTACATTTGTGCAGAAAACTATTCGAATGACTGAAGGGGTTATGTAGAAACGCGTAGCCCCAGGCCGCGAATGAGTTGCCCCGCTTGATAGGGGGTGACCAATGCATTTTTGAACTGCCGAGGATCAGACATTCTGATTCCGTCCAGGTCGGCGCCGCGCAAATCAGCCCCTTGAAAACGGACATCTGTGATCCGGGCATTAGCAAGGCTGCACCCCTCGCTCATGACAGCCTGACGAAAATCACACCCCATCAGGTCAGCGTCCGCGAAATCCAGCGAGTCGATGTACTCTTTCAAAAAGGATACGCCGCTAAGGTAAGCGTTTTTAAGAATCGTGTCCTTGAACGTCAGGCCTAGCGTCGAGCAGTCGGATAGATCAGCCCCACTAAGCTTGCAGCCGGTGAACTGGGTATGGGTAAGTCGGGCACGACTCCATTTGGAATTATTGAGATCCGAACTTTGGAAGCGGCACTCCGTGACGGAGGCACGGCGGAAAACGGCCATTCCAGCCCTGCATGACTTCCACGTGGTCGAGTCGAGGATCGCATTACTGAAGTCTGTCTCCATCAGGATGCAACGCTCGAATTGCGCCCCCGTGAAGTCCAGCCTTGTGAGGTCAAGGTTTGACAAGTCTGCCCCTTGAAGCACCAACGGCCTTGCACCTTTGAGCGCCGCTATCAAGGTCTCGCGGTCCCAGACGTCGACTTCTGCCAATGAGTATCTCGCCTCATCCACCACTGTGACCTCGTTTACTTTGACCGTTTAAAAATATCTGATGAGTTGACGACTGCCCTGTCCAAACCGAGCCGTCAGCCTTGAGAGACTGGAATACGCAGTACGAGCCCCTCCCATTCATCCCGCATCGTCAACTGGCAGCAAAGACGGCTGTGCTCGTTGACGTGGACAGCGCCTTCGAGCATCAAAGTTTCATCACTGCTTCTCGGCGGTAACCGGCCCTCCCAGGCTGGATCGACGTACACATGACATGTTGCACAACTGCAGGCGCCACCACATTCGCCATAGATACCCGGCATCAGGTTATCCTGAGCGATTTGCATCAGCGAACGCCCAGACTCGGCATCTACGCTGTGCACCGTATCATTGCTTTCGATGAATATAACTTTCGACATATCGCGACTTCCGGACGTTGATCATGCAACAGAGAAAAGGGACTTGAGCGAAACATTTTCGTCCGCCAAGGTTTCTGCACTGACTCGCAAGCGCTCGGCAACAAGACGCTTCGCCATCAGAAAATCCTGCGGACGGTTGACCGCGTCGGCAGACAACACCACCCCATCCTTCAAGTAGAAGGCACAGAAGGACTCCGCCCCAACATCGCCGCGCAGCACAAGTCGATCATACCCCTGCGACAAGCCTACCATCTGCAGCTTGAGGTCAAACTGATCTGACCAGAACCAGGGCACAGCCGCGTGAGGCACCCGCTTGCCGCAGATCGTCGCTGCCGCCGTGCGTGCTTGCTCTTGGGCACTCGGCACCGACTCGATGCGTACGGAACGACCAAGGAAGCCGTTGACATGGTTGGCGCAATCGCCAATGGCTAGAATGTCCGGGTCGGAGGTACACGCGAACTCGTCCACCAATATGCCGTTATCGATGGCGAGCTCGGCTTCGCGCGCCAGCTCGTCATTGGGCAGGATGCCTATACCGACTACAATCAGATCAAGAGCCAGTTCGCTACCATCGCTCAGACGCACGGCTTCGACACGCTCGTCGCCCAAGTAGTCCAGCACCGCTACTCCGGTACGTAGATCCACGCCACGGGAACGATGCACTTGTTCGTAGAAGGCGGATATTTCCGGCGCGGCAACCCTGGCCAAGACACGCGGCGCGGCTTCCAGTACGGTGACGGATAGCCCACTTTTGATCCCAACCGCAGCGGCCTCCAGGCCGATATAGCCGCCGCCAACCACGAGCAGGCGTTGCCCGGACGCGAACATAGCCTTCAGCCTATCGATGTCCTCCACTGTCCGCACGTAATGCACGTTGTGTTTTTGCGCTGTCGGTTCGGCCAGGCGACGAGCCCGCCCGCCGGTGGCCAGCACCAACTTATCGTAGGGCTGCACGCGACCATCGCTCAGGGTCACGCTGCGCGTTTGCCGGTCGATGGATACGACCTGCACGCCTACCCAGCACTCGACCTGGATTTTCTCGTAGCCGGCGGCGGTACGGATCTGCAGGGATTCGCGACTGACTTCGCCGGACAGATAGGCCTTGGAGAGGGGTGGTCGCCGATATGGCAACTCCGCCTCCTCGCCGATGAGAATCAAGCGCCCGACGTAGCCATTCTGGCGCAACGCCAGGACCAACTCGGCACCGGCATGGCCGGCACCGACGACGAGGGTAATTTCGCTCTGTGAAGACATGATCGACATCCTGGTTCACTTGTTAATTCAGGGTGCGATCATGCTTGCATGTAGTGAATGGCCGAGCATCGTCGGTTGCGACGAACTCGTGCAGATGGCATAGCAACTCAGATGTCAGACACCGCGCACGACGCCCTGATCATGCAGCCTGCCAAATTCGGCACTGCTCAGGCCGAGCACCGTCATCAGCACCTCTTCGGTATCAGCCCCCAACTGCGGCGCAGGCCTGGGTGGCGAGCGCTCGTCGCCGAAACGCAGTGGCATACCCGGCACCAGCAAGGTACCAATGCCGGGCTGCTCAATCATCCCGAACAATGGATTGTGCAACGAACAGGCACTGTCACCTTTTACCAGTTGTGACACGCTCTGGTAACGGCTCCAGCACACCTGCTCAGCATCGAATGCCACCGCGATATGGGCCAGGGTACGTGCCGCCACCCACGGTGCGATGAGCGCTGCCAGAGCCTCGCGCGCCTTGAACCGCTCACCCTCGCGCTCCAGGTTGACGCCCAGGCGCTGCCCCAGCGCCACAACCTGCTCACCAATACCGGTGGCCTTGCAGAGGCCACGCCATTGTTTCAGGGTCAAACCGACGACCATGATGCGTTCGCCGTCACTGGTGAGGAAATCGCGCCCGAAAGCGCCGAAAAGATCATTGCCATAGCGTTGGCGCTCATGGCCCAGCTGCGCCTCGGCGAGGAAGCCGAGGTGCCCGAGCACCGCCAACGCCACATCTTCTAGCGCCAGTTTGACGTGCTCGCCGCAGCCCTTGAGCCGGCGCTGGCGCTCCGCGGCCAGCAGGCCGACAGCCGCCATCTGCCCGGTGATTAGGTCCCAGGCGGGCAGCACGTGGTTAACGGCGCCCGGCACATGTTGCGGGCCAGTGAGGTATGGAAGACCGATACGCGGATTCACCGTGTAGTCCACAGCCGAACCGCCATTACGATCACCCTGGATAGTCAACTGGATCAGATCCTCGCGTCTCGCGCGCAAGATGTCGTAATCCAGCCAACCACGAGGCGGGAAGTTGGTCAGTAACATCCCCGCATTTTCTCCTGGCGCAACGATCAAGGCCTGGGCAAGTTCGCGCCCCTGCGGCGCGGTAATGTCGATCGCCACCGAGCGCTTTGACTTGTTGAGCCCGGCCCAAAACAAGCTGACATTGTCATCAGTGACCGGCCAGCGTCGATAATCCAGACCACCGCTAAGGCCATCAATGCGGATCACATCGGCACCGAGCTGTGCCAGTGTCATTCCCCCCAAAGGGGCCGCGACGAAGGCGGAAATCTCGACCACTCGCATCCCCTGCAAAATACCCGGCGTCATCAGGCATCCTCGGCTTTCAATGCGGATTCGAGCAAGCTGCGGGCAATTACCTTTAGCGCTAGTGTTTCCTCAGCCCCTTCGAAAATCGACAGCACGCGCGCATCGACAAAGTACCGACTGACCGCGACTTCCTCGGCATAACCCATACCGCCATGTATTTGAAGAACCTCGCGGGTAACAAGTTCTGCGGAGCGGCAGGCGAAAAGTTTGACCAGACTAGCCTCCATACGTCCGCCTCCCTGATCCAGCAAACGCCCAACCGAATAAGTCAAATAGCGGCTGACGACATAACGTGCCGCCATTCTCGCAAGCTTGGCGCCGGTCAATGGATAGTCGATTAGCGGTGCACCAAACACCTTGCGATCTTCGGCGTAACGAAGCCCGGCGAGTAGCGCCGCACGCATGACACCACTCGCGCGGGCAGCCGTCTGCATCCGTCCGCCAGTCATCCCCGCCATGGTGTAATAAAATCCTTGTCCGAGCCCTAACTGCTCGCCGATGACGTTGGCATCAGGGACGAAGAAGTTCTCAAATGACAGGTCGAAAGAATGCATGCCACGATAGCCAATTGTCGGGATTGCTCGTCCGCTCAACCGTCCGCCCCCTTCCTGCTGGTAGTCGAATTCATGCCCCTCGAAAGACGGCTTCTCGGCAAGCAGCAGACTCAGCCCTCGATGACCCAGTGTCCTATCGGGATCCGTACGGGTTACTACCATTAACACCCCAGCCTTGCCGGCAAAGGTGCACCAGGTCTTGGCGCCGTTGAGCAGCCAACCGCCGTCACAACGAGTACCCCGCAAGATAAGGCTGGCGACATCCGAACCGAAATCCGGCTCGGTGATCGCAATCGCACACAGTGGATCACCTGCGGCCAAACGCGGCAACCAGGACTGTTTCTGCACCTTGGTGCCACCGGCAAGCAAGGCCCGGGAAAGGATTTCTGGCCGTGTGATCAGGCTGCCAGCAGCGGCCAGTGAAGCCTCGGACAAAGCCTCGGTGACCACGATCATCGTCAAGGTATCCTCGTGATCGTCGGGCGCACTGCCACCATACTGCTCAGGTATCGATAGACCAAAAACACCCATCTCGCGCATCGGCCCGAGAAGCTCCTCAGGCACGATCAGGTCGTGCCGATGAATCTTCTCGGCCAACGGTGCAACCGCCTCCGCGGCGAAGCGCCGGAACTGGTCTTGAACCATTGACAACTCTGCACTTAATGCCACCTGGCCGAGACCGGAAGGATTATGTGCAAGCATTTTCGCGGTTTCATGCAGGGCTGAACCGGACATCAGTGTATGACGTAGGGCGCGAAACGTAGGGTCGGCAGAAACCACCTGGAGCACGTCATCTACAAGATCCAGTTCGACAAACAAGGCTTCCAAGCGATCACGCACCAGGGTGACCGCCTCGATCGCAAACACCATCACCAGACGCCGGTCCAGTTCACTCGTCGAAGCATCCAGAGTCTTCAGTGACCGCTCTGCAGCCAGTAGCTCTGCGCTGGCCCATGCCAACTCGAAGCTTGGGACCTGCTGCACATCGAGCCGGTCTGAATCGAGCTTGCCACCATAGCTGCATCGCTGTGCGAGCACAGCAGTGGCCTGATCAAGCGCGGCACGCAATTGGGCAAGCAGGTTCAGAACTTCTTCCGAACCAGGGACCCTCTTAATCTGGAACATAGATCAACTCCAAGAATCATTGGTTATCCGATTGAATCGCGCGCTGCACGGTGGCGGCATGCCGATCCAAGACTTCACGCGCCCGCGCCACTACAGGGGCATCGACCATCTTCCCCTGATAAGCAAACGCACCGCGCCCCTCGCGCTCGGCCAGGGTGTACTCGGCCAGCAAACCTTTGGCAGACTCGACCTCGGCGGCGCTGGGGGTAAATACCTCATTGAGTACCTTCACCTGATCGGGGTGAATGCAGAGGGCGCCAACCATCCCCAGTTGGCGCGCCAACACGATGGTTTGATGAAAACGCCGGAGGTCGCTGAAGTCCGCAATCGAACCGGGAAATCCGAATGGCAGGATGCCTGCCCGACGACACGCGAAGACGACTTGCTGATTCGGCCAGAGCAGACTTTCCTGCACCGGTTCCATGCCAGCCGAGACAGAAAAATCCTCGCTGCCCAAACTCATCCCCATAAGCCGCGGCGACGACTTGGCAATCAAGTCCAGCAATGGCAAAGCAGCAACGTCCTCGATCTGTGCAATCAAAAGGGTATGGCCGCGGCGCATCCCTCTTTCCGCTTCGAGGCGATCCAGGCGTTTCGCAACGTCTTGCACAGTGCCTGCGGCATCAACTTTCGGTAACACTATCGCCCGCACAGAGGGGCTAACCACGGCGTCCAGATCAACTTCCAGCGCCGACCACGGCGAGTTCACTCGCACCAGTACGTCGACACCGTGGCTTGCAATCGACTTCGCCGCCAAAAAGGTTGCATTACGGGCTTGCGCTTTATGCGACAGCGCTACGCTATCTTCTAGATCCAGGATGCAGGCATCAGCACCTCGCTCATGGGCCTTGCCGACAAACCTCTCAATATGGGCAGGGATAAACAGCATCGAACGCCAGATGGGGAAACCAGTCTTCATCATATTGCCTCAAGTGTTGCGGTCGCGGTCATGGCGACGAAACCTTCATGCGTTACCGTCCACAGCTCGACTTTGCTGCCATCACGGCGCGCGCAGAACTTGAGCGCATCCGTGTCGAAACTTGGCCTTACGGCGCGGAATTGAAAACCACGGATGCGCGTTTCGGGCAGATGTTTAGCAACCTGCTCGGCCAGCAAAGTCGCGAGCAGCGGACCCTGTACGACCAGCGCGGGATAGTGCTCCTGGCGGGTGGCGTAATCGCGGTCATAGTGAATGCGGTGGCCGTTATAGGTCAGCGCGCTGTAGCGGAAAAGCAACACGGGATCAGGTTGGAAATGTTCCTGGAAGTCCACCCCCGGCGCGGCCGACTCACCGAGCGGCAATGGCGAGGGACGGATGGGCATGTCTCGATAAACAAGGTTTTGTGCCTCAATCAGACAGCGCTTGCCGCCCTGCGTGGTGTGGTGCTCAACAGTCACAAACACCAGCGTACCGGTCTTGCCTTCCTTGAGGTCCACGGAGCGGATAATCGAACGCTGTTCGGCGGGCTCACCCACCCGCAGCGGGTGCTCATACAAGCACTTGCCGGCAGCCCACATGCGTCGAGGCAAAGGGACTGGTGGTAGAAAATCTCCAGTTTTCGGGTGGCCGTCGGCCCCCAGTTCACTGCCGCGCGCGGTGTCCACAAAGTACAGCCACTGCCACGTTGGCGGCAGCTCGTCGCCGATCGCCAGCAAGGCGTCACGATTGATCGCCGCGCCCAGAGCCTGAGCCTTGAACAGCGCAAGCTCATCCTGCTTGACACGCTCACGACCCACCCAGGTGCGTAGGTGCTCGAGATCAATGCCGCTCATCTGCGCGAAACCTCGGCCGTAAGCAGCGACAACCCCAGTGCAACACGGCGACTGAGCCAAGGGCTGGGTCGATAACGCGGATCGCCGGTAGCAGCGTGCATGCGCGTGAGGATGTTCAGTACGCGCTTGCCGCCGATGGCATCACCGAGACTCAACGGCCCTTGCGGATAGCCGAGCCCAAGCCTTACCGCATCCTCGATATCTTCGACGCTGGCGATGCCACGTTGCGCAATGTCAGCGGCGATGTTGACAATCATTGCCAGGATGCGCTGTAGCACAAACCCACAGCTGTCGCTGATCACTGTCACAGGCATATCCTGCTGCGCCAGTATCGCGAGAGCTGCGTCACGCACCTCCGCTCGCGTGACGGACGAAAGCATCAGCGTACGATGTTTATCCAGGCCTGGCAGTGGGTCGACGGCAACTGTACGAGCGGCGTCCAGCCCATGCTCCACGCAATAGCGCGTGGTGTCCGTCCCCCAAAACTGAACGACCAGCACGTCACCATCTGCCGCCTGCTCAACAACCTCAATGCCGGCTTCGATCACCAACCCTTGGAGTCGTTTGTAATCGTCGGCAGCGGGATCAATCCAGACGCTCAGATCCGTTCGTAACGGCGGTATTTCCCGGCGCGGAGCCTCCTGTTTCATGTTGTCCTGATAGCGATACCAACCCTCACCGGTCTTGCGGCCATAAAGCCCCGCACCGACACGCGGCGGTATCAACGAGGACGGCCGAAAACGTGGCTCCTGGTGGAACTGCTGGTAAATCGACTCCATCACCTTGCCGGAAACATCCAGGCCGGTAAGATCCAATAGTTCAAACGGACCCATGCGAAAACCGGCGGCCTCGCGCATCAGTGTGTCGACGTCTTGCGGCGAGGCTGCACGTTCCTCAAGAAGACGCAGTCCCTCTGTGTAGAGACCACGACCAGCATGGTTGACCAAAAACCCTGGTTGATCCTCAGTCACAACAGCGCGATGACCGGCTCCAGCAACTACGGCTTTCAGCGCCTCGACAGTTGAGGGGGCTGTGCGTACGGCGGCGATGACCTCGGCCACTTTCATCAATGGTACTGGATTGAAAAAATGCAATCCGGCAACACGCTCAGGTCTGCGACAGCCCGCAGCGATGTCGGAAACTACCAGGGAAGAAGTATTGCTGGCGAGAATCGCATGCTCGCCCACCACCTCTTCAAGTGCTCGGAACAGATCGCGTTTGACCCCAAGGTCTTCGACAACGGCCTCGATCACCAAGTCGCAACCTGCGAGCTCTTCGAGGCGATTGCAGGCCGAAATGCTGGCGCATATGGCGTCCGCCTCTTCGCGGGTGTGGCGCCCTTTGAGCACGGCTCTGTCGATCATGCCATGCACGAACTCAACGGCTTTTTGCGCCGAGCCTTCGGCAGCGTCGAAACAAGAGACGGGATGCCCGGCCTGCGAAAACAGCTGAACGATGCCTCGCCCCATGGCGCCCGCGCCAACAACGCCGATACGGTGAATACTGGTCATGGTCATTTCCCCGTGTACATCGGTGTGCGTTTTTCCAAAAAAGCGCGCATTCCTTCTGTTTTATCCTGGGTATCGAACAGCAGCAGGAACTCACGATTTTCCAATGCCAATGCAGCATCCAGAGGCAAGTCGGCGCCTTGAGCGAGCACGCGCTTGATCGCTCGCAAAGCTTTGGTCGGCATTCTCGCGGCCGTGTGGGCAAGTTCCTTGGCGCGCTGGAGCGCATGCCCCTCGACGGTCAACTCGCTGATCAACCCAAGCTGGCAGGCACGCTCTCCCGTGAGCATCTCACCCGTCATCAGCATCAAACTGGCAACAGGCTTGCCGACGGCACGGATCAGGCGCTGAGTTCCACCGGCACCTGGCATGATTCCCACGCGCGCCTCGGGCTGGCCAAAGCGAGCCGTGGGATCGGCGATAATCAGGTCGCACATCATGGCCAACTCGCAGCCGGCACCCAGCGCGAAACCGCTGACCGCCGCAATCAGCGGTTTCTGGCTGTTCCGCAAGGGTGCCCAGTACTGACCCAGGTCGATGTCGGCAATATCCTGCGCACCCTTGTCGACCAACAGGTTCAAATCAGCACCGGCAGCGAACACGTTATTCCCGCCGGTAATAACGATCACGGCGATATCTTTGTCGTGCTCCAGCTCGGTCACAGCCGCGCAAATCGCCGCGCGTAGCGTCAGGTCCAGGGCATTACGCTTTTGCGCACGATTGAGGACCACGATACCGACAGCCCCCTCTCGCTCGATCAACACAGGAGTGCTCATGAGTATTTCCTGGACGACGTAATAAAAGCCGGGATCCGTTTTTCGTTGAAAGCGGCATAGCCTTCTTGGAAATCTTCAGCCAACAGCAGTACGGCCTGATCGTCTTCCTCTTTCTGCAACTCTTCGGCAAAGCTCGCTGCAGGATCGGCCAGACGCCGTTTCATACGGGCGAAAGCATCCTGTGGCAGACACGCCATCTTCGCTGCCCGGTTCACAGCTGTCGCCATGACACCGCACACAACGAATTCATCCGCGAGCCCGATGCGAACAGCTTCCTCGCCGCAAATCACCTGATCAGAGATCAACATTCGCTTGGCTGCGGCCACACCTACGCGAGCAGGTAGCGTGCGCAACGACCCCCAGTCGGGGGTGAGACCCAGCCTCATGAACGGAAACATGAATTTGCTGGTCGTACCGGCAATAATGATATCTCCGAGCAATGCCAGACCAACGCCCGCTCCCGCGCAAATGCCTTCTACCGCAGAGATCACTGGCACAGGGGTCTGCTCGATCAAGCAACACAACTGGTGAATATGCCGCATTCGTTCGCGCGCACCGTCCTCATCCAGGTCAACCATGCTGGCGATATCACCTCCGGCCGAAAATACTTCGCCGACACCGCCCAGTACGATCGCGCGACAGTCTGTCTGCTCACGAGCAATAATGAGTGCCTCAATCAATGCCTGGCGCACCTCATGGTTAATCGCATTACGTTTCTCAGGTCGATCAATGAGCAAACGCAAAACTCCGGGCACAGGCCTGTCAATTTGTATGGTCATCAGCCGCCCTCCAGGCCGACGATGGAGATCGAGCACACATTCTGCGAAGGCTGACCGCCAAGGTTGTGAATCAATCCTGTGTGTGGATCAGCCAACTGACGCGGTCCGGCACGGCCCTGCAACTGCAGATAGATCTCATAAAGCATCCGAATGCCGCTTGCACCCACTGGATGGCCGAAACACTTCAACCCGCCGTCGATCTGGCAAGGAATCTTGCCCTCGGCATCAAATACACCGTCGAGCACGTCGCGCACCGCCCCACCCTCCGGAGACAGGAAAAGGTCCTCCATCGTCACTAGCTCAGTGATGGAGAAACAGTCGTGCACTTCTGTCAGGCTGATTTGTTCGCGTGGGCGGGTAATTCCTGCTTCGGCGTAGGCTCTTTTTGCGGCAATACGCGCCGTATGCACGTAGCTGCCGTCCCAGCCATTACCTTGCATTTCCCAGCCATTGGACGCTGCAACCTGGAGTGCCTTGAAGGTCACCAGGTTGCGCTTGCCCAGGGCGCGAGCGATGTCTGGTCGAGTGACAATCACTGCCGCGGCGCCATCGGACACACCGCAGCAGTCGAACAATCCCAATGGCTCCGCGATGATCGGCGCCTTCAGGCACTGCTCTTCAGTAATTGGCTTGCGAAGGTGCGCCTTGGGATTCTTCGCGCCGTTGGCGTGACTCTTGATCGAAACATGGGAGATCGCCCGTTTGAGCAGCGCAGCATCCACGCTATGTCTTGCCCGGTAGGCCGAGGCCAACTGTGCGAAATTGGCAGGCGCTACTGCGCCGGGATACCACTGCGGAATGTATGTGCCAACGGTGGCCACCGGCAAGCC
Source organism: Pseudomonas sp. MPR-R2A5 (assembly GCF_058793055.1). Taxonomy (NCBI): domain Bacteria; kingdom Pseudomonadati; phylum Pseudomonadota; class Gammaproteobacteria; order Pseudomonadales; family Pseudomonadaceae; genus Pseudomonas; species Pseudomonas sp. MPR-R2A5. Next base: position 59,136 of record NZ_JBXAFK010000027.1, on the reverse strand, counting down.
GCCGTAGCCAGTGTCCTTGAGCTTCTCCACCCCCAGCGCCAAGGCGATATCGCAGGCCCCCGAAGCAACGGCGTAGACGGCTGCCCGAACCGCTTCCGAGCCGCCTGCGCAGAAGTTTTCCACCCGAGTGACGCCAATGTTGGGCAGACGCAGAGCAATGCTCATCGGCGTGCCACCACGCCCAGTGCCGACATCCTCCATATGGGTGGAGAACCAGGCGGCGTCGAGCTGCTCCGGCGCGATGCCGGCATCCTGCATGGCTTCGTTATAGGCTTCGACCATCAGATCCTCTGGACTGGCATCCCAGCGCTCACCGAAGCGGCAACAGCCCATTCCAAGAATCGCAACTTTGTCTTTGATACCAATAGGCATAAATTACTCCGCCGGCGTGCGTGGCATGGATTGAAGGACAGGCGTTGCCTTCCAGAAATATCGTTTGAAACCGCGAAGCTCATCGACATCCTTGACGCGGAAAACCATTTCCACCTCGATACCGGTGTCCACGTCGCCTTTGCTGACGTCGGTGAACTCCATCAGAATGCGACCGCCACCATCGAAGTCGATCTGGCCGTATTGGTGTGGGGGGGCCATGTAAAACGACAGCGACTCGGCAGACCAACTCAGCACCCGACCCGGCTTGTCCGCCAAAGGATAAGGCTCCTGGGTATCCTGTTGAGCCGCGCCCGGTGTGTACGACAGGCGCGACGGCGGGAAATGCACATCACCACTTACGCTGCAGCGGCCGGCAACAAGTCCGAGGAGCGCGCGCCGGTGGCGATAAGCCGTACTCAGAGCCGTCTTCTTATCCTGCTCGCCGCGAACGCCGCGTTCGAGTTGCAACTGGCCTTTGTAAGCAAGAAAACGCGTATAGCTGAGTTCTTCAGTCCCGCGACTCAGCCAGGCGGACACCCCACGACGCGGCGCGAAATTGCGAATTTCTTCAGTGACTCGCAGCACGAAAGCACGTGCACCGCTGCCGAACTGCGCAAGCAGGATCGTCTGCCCAGGTTGCGCGGACTCGAGAACCTGCGCCAACATCAATAGCGCATGTCCAACCCCCGTCGCGCCGATGCAATCAGCCAGGTTGTCCACGACCGCCTCGGCCCGGATGCCGCAAGTTTGCGCAAGCTGCACATCGATCTTGCTCAAAGAGGTGGGGAAGATGAAATAGTCGATATCCCCCGCCGTCACGTCGCTGTTCTTCAACGCGCGCTCGACGACTTGGGGAATGCAACTGCTGATACCTTCATCGCGTACCCAGCGCTCCTCACCGTAATAATCGATCTCGCGTCCAGAAAGACGAAAGTGATCGATGAAATCGACGGTCAACGAAGCCTGACCAAGCACTTGCGCAATCACATTGTCCTGCCCCAGCAAAAGCGCTGCGGCACCATCGCCGTAGTCAAGCTCCTGAGCGCTGGCCGCTCGTGTACGGCGACCGTCTGCTGCCGTCAGCAATACTGTTCCCTTGTGTGCCCCGGCACTGGCCAAAGCCTGAGATAACCCGGCTAGAGCAGCGCACTGGGAGCCGGTGATATCGAGTGCCGAAACACTTTCGTCGAGATTTAACGCCTCTGCGACAACGCCCGCGTTTAAACGCTCGGCGAAGGGCAAAGTAGAAGAAACCAGAAAAACCTCGCGAACGATACCTTGAGTGTCCTGACCGCCCAGTGCGTCCCGCGCAGCCGCGACGGCCATGGTGATGCTGTCTTCGTCCCAGTTCGCCATTGAGCGATGCCCTTTAGCCTTACCCTTGAACTCCGGTGCGTACCAGGCATTGGCAGCGACAACAGCTTGCCGACTCAAACGTAAGCGCGGGATATAAGCGCCGAATCCGGTGATGCCAATACTCATGTCAGCTTCCTCATGTTGCACCCCATCTCCGATTAAGAAAGTCGCCTATGCGCGCGATGGCTTCACGCGCCTCCGGCAGCTCCTCAGCAAATTGCTGGAATACGTGAATCATCCCGTTCCAGACCTCAAGATCGACTTCGACACCCGCACTGCGTGCCTTTTCAGCGAACAGCGTCGAATCATCGAGACCCGTCTCCCGATCCCCTACCTGTAACAGCAGCGGCGGTAACCCCGCGAGATCTCCATACAACGCAGAAGCGAGCGGGTCGCGAAGGTTGCCATCGACGCCAAGATACTGACTGGCAAGTGCCTGGATCATCGGCCGTTGATGGATAGGGTCTGTGCTTGCGCGTGTTTCATAACTGGGTCCCTCGGCAGCGAGATCGGTCCAGGCAGAAAGCATTACCGCCGCAGCCGGAAGGCGCTGTCCTTTGTCTCGTATCGCAAGCAGCGTCGAGGCTGCCAGGCCCCCTCCCGCCGAATCGCCAGCGATAGCAAGGCGCTCGGGGGTATAGCCCAGGTCGAGTATCCGGTTATAGACCGTCAGCACATCTTCTACGGGCGCCGGAAATTGGTGTTCCGGCAACAGGCGGTAGCCAACGCCAAGTACCCGGCAGTCCGCAGCAACCGATAGACGCGCCATCAAATCGTGGTGCGATATGAGAGAGCCCATTTTGTAACCGCCACCATGGAGGTAGATCAGGACAAGATCGTTGCGGACATCGGGGGCCGTGATCCAGCGCACCGGCACCCCATCGACAACCTCATCCTCAATCTTGCATGGCACTCGATCCGACCAGAACAAGTTGTCCCAATCGCGGCGCATCTCCTCCACGGGGGTGTGCCGCCGCCACCGTCCATAGACCGACTGGATACGTGCAATAACGACCTCAAGGGCCTCATTATTGGCTCGATCGCTCATCAACAGCCCATCCCGCCGGATACGCCAAGCGTTTCGCCAGTGATGAATGCAGCCTCTTCGCTTGCCAAAAACGCAACAGCAGCGGCCACCTCATCTGGAGTTCCCAAGCGACCCAGCAGGGTGGCAGCCTTCATTGCCTCGAGTAACTTTTCACCGCCAGTCACTACCGCTTTACGCAGCAATGGTGTGTCAATCGGTCCTGGGGCGACGACGTTGGCAGTGATACCGAAGCGACCGTTTTCCCGAGCAATGGATTTCGTGAAGGCAATTACGCCACCTTTGGCTGCCGCATACACCGCACCGCCCTTTGACCCTTGGCGCCCGGCCTCCGATCCAATGTTAATGATGCGGCCATAACCCCGTTCTTGCATGAAAGGTAGTGCGGCATGGGTGGTAGCGAAAACAGCCTCAAGATTGACCGCAAGCAGATGACGCCACTGCAATTCAGTGCTATTGGTGAAAAATGAGTGCTGATCAACCCCTGCATTGTTCACAAGAATGTCGAAGGGCCCATTGTTCGTGACAACTTTCTGTACTTCCCGTAAATCCGTCACATCCAGGCGCACAGCACGGCCGCCGACCTCGTCCGCCAGGAGCTCGGCCATGATCATCTCCTGAGCGGCAATGATCACTCTTGCACCATCGGCAGCCAATCGACGTACGATTGCTGCACCAATCCCCTTGGAACCGCCAGTGACAAAAGCCGTCCGTCCTACGAGTGGTCGCATCGGTCAACTCCCAGTGAAGTGCGCTACGCGCTTTTCGATGACCGCAGCCAGACCTTCCTGAACATCGGCGGTTCGACAGAGTGCGGCGACAGTGCGACTCTCTTCCGGCATTGCGGCATCAACGCCAATACCTATGCCTGCCCATAGCAGCCGCTTGGTGGCAGCCAATGCACGCGGCGCCCCTTGCGCCATATGCTGGGCATAGGCCAGCGCTGCTGACTGCAATTCGGCGTCAGGTACGACCTGATTAATCAGCCCGAGCTCCAGCGCTTCTGCTGCACTGACTGTTGGGTTCATCAGCAGCATCTCCGCGGCCTTGCGTGGCCCGACGAGGCGCGGCAGCGTGACTGAAAGCCCGGCGTCCGGAGCCATGGCGACGCGCGTGGCGCCGGCAAGAAACTTCGCAGACTCTCCAGCGAGAACGATATCAGCCGCGCAAATCAGCCCCATCCCGCCACCGCCGGCGGCGAAGCCCTGAACTGCCGCAATTACCGGCGCGTCCAGGTGAATCATTGCGCTAATTGCCGCTTGCAAATAAACAGTGGCTTGGCGGATGTACTCGGGAAGTGCATCACCTTTGCCAGAGAAAGTGCGTACATCTCCCCCCGCACAAAAGTTAAGTCCTCTTCCGGTCAATAGCACGACTTTGACCTGCCGCTCGCCGTGACACATCATCAACGCGGTATGAAGATCCTTGAGCGTCGGAATATCGAGTCCGTTAGCCGCATCAGGCCGGTTCAACTGCACGTGCGCGACGCCATCCACCAAGTCGAGCAGCACGGCGCCCTCTTTTATCAATGCTTCTGCTTTGCTCATTTCGGCAGGTCTCAAATCAGGAAGGACAGCGTGTACAAGGCCTTGTCGTTATTGACGAGCACCACTTTCTTGCGCGCCATGCGCAGCCCATCGTCTTCCTGTCGCAGCACGTACTCATTGCGGGTACACCAGACGGTGTCGCCGCGCAGATTGGACTCAAAGACCATCGCGTTCGCCGCAACGCGGACTTCACGCTCCGTCTGACCGAGAATCTCGACGTTCGACAGAACCCGGCCCAGACGAGAACGCGGCGATTGGGTGTGGCGTTTGCCGGTATGGAACTGCTTGATGCGCAGGGCAATACGAGAGCGATTGTCGAAAATGATCGACATCTGGGTTTCCGGGTCGATGTCATCGCCATTAGCAGGAACCCAGTAAACGCCATCATCGGTCCACAGCGCCTCCCAGTCGTCGTAGGCGTGCGTGTCTTGCAGCCGGGCTTCTCGGCTTAGGAACTGGGTAATTTCGGCGAGCAGCGCGACATTGGCTACTGGATTAATATTGGTGCTCATACCGCCTCCATCAACTTACGGTAATGGCTCCATATGCCACGAGTAGTGACCTCGTCGGTGGCGTCGCCAATCAGAAAACCTTCAGCATCACGACGCTCACGATGCATACCGCGCCCCACATAGTTCCATTCCGGATCACGGGCTTGAACACCGCGCTGGGTGCGCTCATACATCTCGGAGTCGTCGGCGAGCAGGAAGCCGGCCGGCCCGACGGACCCCATGGTCTGCTGGCGCAGACGACGGTTCAAATCGGGTGCGCCCTTGAACTGCAGCGCGGTGACATGCTGTACGGTTTCGTCAACCGCGAGCGCCTGGATCACGAATATTTGAATCTCCGCAATGAACAGGTTGGGGAAAATCATGATATGTGGCGTGCCGTCGATCATGATCTCGTTGGCGCGCTGATCCCCGTAGGCGGCGCGCATCTTGGTCACATACTCGGGCAGACGCTCTTCAGTGGTACCGAACCAGCCCATCGGTTTGCCGATACGACGGAATTCCGGCCGCAGGTCAATCTCCGTATGCCCGTCGCCCAGATCGCGCGCCACCGCTGTCGAGTCGGCACTGTACAAAGCACCGATACCACTTGAAGCCACATCGAAAATCGACGCATGCACGAACTGCGGGTGGTAACCATCGGTTTCGTTTTCGACCAGAAACTTCCAGTTTGCTTTCGCCTTGTGCTGCAGAAAGCCGGCGGTAATCTCGACTTCGCCTTCTGGCGAGGTCATCACCAAGGCATCAAGCGCGGCACACGCACTGCCGAGATGCTCCTCCAGCGACGGACCTTCAGCGGCAAAGCTACCAAACACAAAGCCATTGTAAATGCCAAGACGAGGCACCTTACCCAAGCCTAACTGACTCCGATCAACCCCCTCGTAGCCAGATGCAAACGGAAAGCCACGTAGTGCGCCATTGTTCGAAAAGGTCCAGCCATGATATGGGCAGGTGAAGGAACTGCGATTGCCATGGGCCTCGAGACAAACCTGATTACCACGGTGCGCACAACGATTGAGCAGCAAGTGAATCTGCCCATCGCGATCACGGCTCATGATCACCGGCTGCGGGCCGATCGACTTCATGATGAAGTCGTTCGGGTTAGGCACCTCGCTAACATGACCGACATAGACCCAGGTGCGGTACCAGATTTTTTTAAGCTCTTCCTGAAATATCGCCTCGTCTGTATAAAGCGAGCCGTGTACTTGGTCGTGGCGAACCAGGTGACTCCAGTCGTATGTAGAGAATGGTGCCGTCATCGCAAACCTCGAGAGAGAATAGACTCAACGGTCACAACTCTATCGAGACATCCCAAGTACAAGATCGTCGTTTTGGACGAATTGCCCTCTCTCGCAAGGCATGAGCGTTCTCCCCCTACAGGGATCGCATTTTCAATGCCCGACGGTTTTCGAGAACAGTTGAATCACCACCACGCCGATGAGGATTAGCCCCATGCCCAGCATGGCCGGCACATCAAGTTTCTGCCCATAAAGGAACATCGCCGCAATGCTCACCATGACAATGCCCATTCCCGACCAGATCGCATAGGCGACACCCACCGGAATACTGCGCACTACTAAGGTCAGCATTCCGAACGCAATGCCGTAACCGACGACCATCAGTAACAGCGGCAACGGCGTGCTCAGGCCTTTGACGGCTTTCATCGAAACGGTCGCCATCACTTCGGCGCAAATGGCAATAGCTAGGAAGTAGTAGGCAGTCATTACGGGGACTTCCTTTTATCAGCTGCGCATTCCAGGGATTGAGCAGAAAGAGGCAAGCCACATGCCCGCCGACGCGATCAAGGATCACCCAGAGCAATTGCCGCCTAATCGTCGGATTCGACGGTTTTGAGCTTTCATCCACGTGGTAAAAAATGCCGAAATCACCAATGAATTCATTGAGATAGGACCATGACCCGATATGCGCTGATTGGATCTCTTTAAAAAAGTTAGTTTTCCACTGTTAACAAAACAAATTCTGGCTGATATCTTGGAGTCAAGTCCTACTTTTCTGGTGACCCTGCATGGCCCGTCCCGTTTACTCCGCTGATGAAACCGAGAACATCAAGCAAACCCTCATCCAGGGCGCGCTGAGCCTGTATCTCGAAGTAGGAATGGATAGCGTCACGCTGCGCCAGATCGCGAAGCGTGTAGGCCTCAGCCATACCGCCGGCTATCGCTATTTCGAGAATAAAGAAGCACTGGTCGCGGAAATGCGCAGGGTCTGCATTCTGGAGTTCAAAGCAGCGATACCGTCGATGGACGAACAGGACAGCGATCCGATTCAGCGCATACGCGCCGCGCTCATGGGTCTACTCGACTTTGGTTGCGCGCACCCGGCCAAGTACCGGCTGATTTTTTCCGACAGCCAGCCCGACCTCACCGACTACCCCTCGCTGCTCGCGCAACGCTGGGAGGTATTCGCCTCCTGCGTCGACCTGGTGCAAGCAGCGATAGATACAAAGAGGCTTGATGTCGATCCTCTGATGTTTTCCCACGGACTCTGGAGCCTGCTGCACGGAATGCTCTCCCTACACGTGGCAAACCAACTCGTCCACGGCCTTTCCCTGCGTGAAATGGCGGCACCCCTCATCGACATATTCCTTCGGGCCGGCTGCACCCCGCAGGAAACCAAGGAGCCAAAAATAACCATAGTCAGCGAAACAGGGCGTCCGACGCCCACCCGTACTAAGGAGATGAACCATGACCAACAATAACAATCCCCTGGCTCGATTCACTGTCCCTCTTGAAAAGCGTGCGGCGATAGCGGCACTCAACAAGGTACCGACGATATCCCCAACAGTGCTACTCCTGTTAATTGTCTCCACTGGTGGCGTGATCTTCACCGATGTGCTGGCTGTGCTCGGCCACCTGAGCCTCGGGTGGGCCTGCGCGGTCAACAGCCTGCTGATGTACTGGCAGTTCACCGTAGTGCACGATTCAGTGCACCGCTCCGCAGCCAGGAATCAGAAGCTCAACGACTGGATCGGCCATATCGGCGTGGCGACCTTCGCCCCCCACATCAACCTGGGCATCTTCCGCTGGGCACACATCCAGCACCATCGTTTCACCAACGGTCCCGCCGACCCGGACGCCTGGATGCACGGTAAATGGTGGACTCTACCGTTTCGCTGGGCGTTGCTGGATGTCGGCTATGCGCTGTTCATTCTACGCGGCACGGACAAGGCCGCCTGGCGCCACCTGCGCTCGGTACTTCCCAACGCAACAGTGACCCTGGCCTTAGTGGCAGCGTTGATCTACATGGGATATGGGTTGCACGTGTTGTTCCTGTGGTTCATTCCTTGCCGAGTGACATTCATGCTGGTGGGCTTTACGTTCTTTTGGTTGCCGCACGTCAAGGACGACGTCACCGCCGAAGAAGACCTGACCCTATCCACCTCGGTGCGCTTTGGTCATGAATGGTTGCTGACCCCAATCATGCAGTACCACAACTACCATCTGATCCATCACATCTTTCCGACCATGCCCTCCTATCAGCAAGTGAAGGCATGGAAGGTACTAGAGCCGGAGCTGATGCAGCGTAATCTGCAGATCCAGCATGGCTTCGCAATCCAACCTGTGGTCCATCTTGGACAGTGAGCAAGGGAGTAACCAATGAAGCGGTGGCAATGCAGTTTCTGTTCACACATCTACGACGAAAGCTTTGGTGATTCGGATAACGGGATTCCACCAGGCACCCGTTTCGAAGACCTGCCTGACGACTGGGCATGTCCCGATTGCGGAGCTGGCAAGGCCGACTACTTCGAATTAGAAGACTGATCGTCAGCAATGCCTGCGCCCCCCCCTGCGCGCAGGCAGCTACCCCCCTCTCTCAAGCAGACCCTTTCGGGTTGATCACCAGCTGATAATTCGTCGATTGGGACGAGTCCCCCCACTCATTCAACTGCATAGACTCCATTATCCGGCGACGGCGCAAGCCTCGCGCCTACACCACTGGCATTTTCTTGCGGAAGGACCTTCCGATGCGCAACTTCACCGTTCGTATGAAGCTGTACTTCCTGATGTTCTGCTTCATCTCCAGCCTGGCCTTTGTCGGATCCTCGGGCTGGCTCGGCATCCACCATGCCGCTGACGCCATGGAAGACATCAGTGCCTCTTTGATATCAGTCGACGCACTCGCCTCCCTGCGTAATGCGCGATTGACCTCCGTTGCCACAATGCAGGAAGGGACGGGCTGGCGCCCCGAAGCTTTCGATGACCTTGCGGATAAAGATGAAGCCCTGGCGGAAGCCCACGACCTTTTCAGCCACGTCCTCACTCAGCACCGCTTAGCGCTAAAGCAGGCCGAACAGGCCTTTCACACGTATGACGCCCAGCCAAAGACGGCGGAAGAACATGCACTCTGGGAAGAGTTCAGCGCCCTGTGGCTGGACTTCCAGAAGGTCGACCAAGAGCAGACCATGACATGTGAAAGGCTCGTCGAGGCCATTAGCTGGGATGAGATTCGTTTCCGCTCACGGGAACTCATCACCTATACCCCGCATTGGGCCGCTGCGATTCATGCCATGGGCGAACCTCTGGAGAAACTGTTGAAAATCGGTGTCGCTGCCGCGGAAACTGCCCAGCACGACAGCGAGAATGCCATTGCCAGAGCGAGAACGATCATGCTCGCCACGTTCTCCGCCACCATTGGCATACTTTGCATAATGTCGGTGCTAATCGTCCGTAGCGTGGTCATCCCCCTGCAGCTACTACGCACAACGATGGAGTGGGTAGGTACGACAAACGATTTCTCACTCCGTGCGCAAGTCCATGGGCGGGATGAGGTCGCCGAAGCCGCCTCCGCGTTCAATCTATTGCTCGAACGCATTCAGAGCGCCTTGCTCGAAGTTATGGAGAGTGCCGGCAAAATCGACGTCGCAGCCTCTCAGGCCGGCACCATGGCGCAGCGTGTGGCGACCAGCGCTACCCAGCAGAACGATGCTGCAGCGACAATCGCCACCGACATCGAGTACATGAGCGCAGCCATCGGCCAGATCAGTTCGAGCGCACAGGACGTTCGCGCCCGCGCCCAGAACGCCGCTGCCGCCGCAGTATCCGGCGCAGACGCAATCAGCAGGGCTTGCGAGGAAAGTGACCAGGTCGTCCGCCAAGTAAGCAAGGCTAGCGACAGCATTAGCACACTGGGGGCCGAGTCCGAGCGGATAACAACGATCATGACCGTCATTACAGAAGTAGCCGAACAGACCAACCTGCTCGCTCTCAATGCGGCCATCGAAGCGGCACGGGCGGGCGAGCAGGGACGCGGCTTTGCAGTAGTGGCGGATGAAGTACGGCGACTGGCCGAACGCACTCGCAGTTCGGCCGAAGAAAGCCGGGGCATGGTGGCAGCGATGCAGGCTTGCGCTCGACAGTCCGTTAGCGATATGGCGGGAGTCGCCGAACGCACCCGGGAAAGCCGTGCGCTGTCAGAAAACGCCGCAGCGAGCATGGCCGAGATCCTGAACAGCGCCAGTCGAGTATCCGACGCAATCGGCGAGGTATCAGCGGCGTTGGCTGAGCAGGATCGCATGGCCCAGGCGATCAACCGTCAGGTCGAAACCGTTGCCAGAATGAGCATGGAGAACTGCGATACCGGCACTCGTACCGCTGAGGTATCCCAGGAACTGGACAGCGCCGCCGGCACTCTGCGCTTGGCAGTCGACCGCTTCAAGGTATAAATAAGCTGAACGGTGCGCATCTTGCAGCTGACAGGGACGCACCAACTCGTCCAAAGCGACGACGAGGCGCCTTCTGCGACGACAGACAATACAGAAAGTGACAGACCCGGCCCTCTGGTCGGGATCATCGACGAGCGGAGCACCCCATGACTCAAAAGGTACTGTTCATCACTGGCGCGGGTAGCGGCCTAGGCCTACTGAGCGCTAAACGCGCACTGGAAAACGGTTGGGCGGTTGCCGCCATGGACATCAATGTCAATGGTCTGGACCAGTTGGGAAACTCACCACGCTTGCTCAAGCTGGTCGTGGACATTACCGATCCTATCGCGGTGGAGGCGGCTGTCGAGCGCTGCGAAACGGAGCTGGGCCCCATCACCCGTCTGACCAACGCGGCTGCGATCATGCCGCTAGGTTTGTTGATGGAACAACCTCGGGACATTATCCAGAAGATCATGTCCATCAACTTCGGCGGCATGGTCAATCTATCGAAAGCCGCGCTACCGAGGATGATCGCTCGTGGCAACGGCGAGTTTGTCAGCTACGCCTCCATGGCAGGCCACTGGCCGATCCTCTACATGGGAGCCTACAACGCCGCCAAGCATGCCGTTACGGCCTACACCGAAGTGCTGTTCCACGAAACCCGTGGCAGCGGTGTGCGCATTGTCTGCGTCTGCCCCCCGATTGTCGCAACGCCTTTACTGGACCAGGCCAAATCGACCGTATGGCCGAAGATTTTCGATATCTTTCCCCCCATCACTCCGGAATGCGTGCTCGACAAGATCGAGAGCGTCCTCAAGGGCAAAAAACTCTGGGTCTTCCCCGGCCCCATGACCGCCATGTCCTGGCGTCTGCGACGCTGGCTGCCCAATACCTTGTGGTGGACAGTGCACCGAGTGGAAAACATCTGAGGCTTCCCATCAGCATGGTGGTTTTTTCGGCATACAGCCTCTCCTACTGCAATGGCCGTGATCCAGAGCCAGCCAAAGTGACAGAACCGTCGCATCCGACGATTCTGGCCCGCACTGACAATCCGACAATCGCACCTCCCCCAATGAATACCAAGGAGTAAAGGACATGTCCGAAGCAACCACGTCAGAATTTCCGGCGCATGAATTCAAGACTCACTGCCGAACCATTACTGAGACCGACATCGTCAATTTCGTCAACCTTACCGCCTTCCACGAGCCTTACTTCATCGACATGGAGTTCCTCAAGAAGAACATGTCAGGCGCACACCGCAATCGTTTCGCTCCGGGGCCGATGATCATCTCCTACTCCATGGGGCTGGTATCGCCGATCCTGATGAAGGTAGTGGATGAGGTTCTCGAGGGACACGAGGTTGGCCCGTTCGCCGGCATGACCGGATTGCAGGCCAGGATCCACGCCGCAGTGTTCCCTGGCGATACGCTGCATGTGGAAGGGCAAGCCAAGATCAAAGCGAAGAGCAGTAGCGGATTCACCATCGTGGATCTTTATCACGCCACCAAGAATCAGCGAGATGAGACGGTGGTTGAATTCACTGAAACCGTATTGTTCCATAAATCCCCCATGGCTCAATGACGCTCTGCCACGCAAGCACCCATCAATAACCCGCATGTCTTCCATTTGTGGGTGGTTGCGCTTCGGCAAAAGACTCGCAGATAAATCACTGGAAGGCCCTCCGATCGTTTTTCGCTCAAGAATTCTCGCAGATAAATGCACGCTAACAAGAACATACCAAGGTAGTTTTTTTGCTACTACCATGCTCCTTTTCCTCTCGCGATACCTGCTCCCCATGCTTCGTTTGCCAATGGGCATCGGACGCGATTACCCGTGACAAATACACCGATATCCCGCTGATTGTGGATTCGTCCATTCCGACGAGATGACCAGGCAATCGGGAGTGTAACGTGAAGTCATCTACTAAAGCCGAGCGCCACGACTCTATCCCCAATGCGGGTCGACGCCGGATTTCAAGTACTGAACGATAAGCAAATCAAGAATAAGAAGGAGCCCAGGGCATGACAGTAGCGAAGCGTTACAAGACGTCATCCAGGCCGGCCACATCGCTGACCCTGTCCCGCATCAGTAAGTCTGCATGGCGTCTTGATTCGACCCAGCAGATCCATATTCCAGCCTGACTATACGACCGTTTTCATCGATGTTGAGCGTACGGACCTCTCTGCGCGAGCCAACATCGACAGTCGTCGCGCCGCGGATGCCATCCACCGCGCCGACTTGGTCACCAAAAAAACAACGAGGCCGCCATGCGTAAAGATGTTCTGATCAGCTTTCCCGGTGCACCCTCCCGCCGCGGCTTTCTAAAAAATCTCGCAGCCTGTGGGCTGCTGGCCATAGTGGCGCCTGTCGTACAGGCTTTCGACTCTCCTTTGGAAGAAGCCGCGAGGCATAGCGATCGTCTTACCATCAATCCCATGCTCGCGGTGGCCAAGGCAGGCTCTCGGCTGATTGCCGTCGGTCCGCGCGGGGGCATTATCGTCTCCGATGATCAGGGAAAAAACTGGATCCAGGCGCAGGTTCCGGTGAGCGTCGATTTGGTCGCCATCAGCTTTCCATCTGAGCGTGAGGGCTGGGTTGTCGGCCATGGCGGTGTCGTACTGCACACGTCGGACGGCGGCATGACCTGGGAAAAGCAGCTTGACGGACTCAAGGCCTCCAAGTTGGCCATCGACTACTACAGTAGCACCCTGGCGGATATCCCCGACGCGCAGGATTTCCTGGTCAAGGAACGCAACCTCACAGCAGACAATGAAACCCAGCCGTTTCTTGGTGTGTTCTTCAGCGACGAGCATCGCGGGTACATCGTCGGCACTTTCAACCGCATCTTTGCGACTGAGGACGGCGGCAAACACTGGATCCCGCAGATGCACCTGACCGACAATTCGCAGGAATGGCATTTCTACAGCATCTCAGGCGCAAATAATCAGATCTACATCACCGGCGAACAGGGACTGGTAAGGCGCCATGAGCCGCAAACCAACCGATTCGTATCCGTCAACGCCCCTTACAAAGGCACAATCTTCGGTGTGGCCGCCACGGATAACGAGCAAGTGTTCGTTTATGGCATGCGCGGAAGCCTTTTCCACAGCGCCGATCAGGGGCACAGCTGGGAGCGCATCCCCCTCCCTTTCGAGAGCAACCTGATGCAGTTCCTGTCCGTTGGTGGCAGCCATCTGCTGATCATTGGCCAAAGCGGGCAAATCGCTCAGAGCAATGACGGCGGCCGGACATTCAGAGCCCTGCAGCCCAACAAACCAATGCCCTACTACGGAGCGGTACTCCTGGACGAGTCCCGCCTGGCGTTGGCTGGGGCACAGGGCGTTCGCATCGAAGCCATCTGATGCCGTTGAACGCGGAACCGGAACAAAATAATAATGAGACCTGCGATGAACATCGACAACACGCATATCAAGAACCTGATGAAGGTCATCTCGGACCCGGCATTGTTCAACAGCCTCTCCGGGAACATTTTCGAGCGACTGATATTCAACAATCGGCTACTGATCATCGTGTTATGCCTGCTGATCACTCTGTTTTCTGGGTTCCAGTTGCGCAACCTGACAGTGACCACTAGCTTCGACAAGATGCTGCCTCACGGCCACCCCTTCATCCAGAATTTTCTGGAAAACCGCAGCAATCTTCGTGGCCTAGGCGACTCTGTTCGGTTCGTAGTCGAGAACCGTAATGGCGATATCTTCCAGCCCGAGTACCTCAAGCAGCTTGCACAAATCAACGACGAGATTTTCCTGATTCCGGGCGTTGATCGCGCCTGGATGAAATCCATCTGGACGCCGGTAGTGCGCTGGACTGAGGTCACAGAAGAAGGCTTCATTGGCGGCCCAGTCATGCCCGTCGACTACGACGGCTCTCCCGCCGCGATCGAAAAATTGCGCCAGAACATCGCTCGGGCCGGCGTGGTCGGCAATCTGATTTCCAATGACTACCGCTCCAGCATGATCGAAATCCCTCTCATGCTAGAAGACAGCGATGGCAAGGCGTTGAGTTACGAAGATTTTTCCTCGGCGCTGGAGCGAGTCAGGTTGCAGTATGAGAGTAAGGACCTGGGCATTTACATCACCGGGTTTGCCAAGCTTTCCGGCGACATGATTGATGGCCTGTTCAGGGTCATGATGTTCTTCCTCGTCGCGACCATCGTCGCGGCCCTGATCATCTATTTCTACACCAGGTGCCTACGCAGTACCGGCCTCGTGCTCGTTTGCTCCATGGTGGCGGTTATCTGGCAACAAGGTCTGATCACTGTATTCGGCGGCGTGCTGGATGCCTTTACCATTCTCATCCCGTTTCTGATCTTCGCCATAGGTGTCTCTCATGGCTGTCAGAAAATGAACGGTATCTCACAGGATATTGCCCGGGGGACTCACCCCTGGGTGGCTGCGCGTTATACCTTCCGGCGTCTATTCATGGCCGGCCTGATCGCACTGATCGCCGATGGTGTGGGCTTCGCCGTACTGGTGCTGGTTGACATTCCGATCATTCGCGAACTCGCCCTGTCGGCAAGCCTTGGTTTTGCCATGTTGGTCATAACCAATCTGATCCTGCTGCCGGTGTTGTTGTCATTCACCGGAATTAGCCAGGAAGCGGCGAAGCGCCACCTCGCTGACCAGCAGGATACGATCAGACAATTAGGCATAGACCGCGTGTGGAAAACCCTGGACAGGTTTACCGAAAGGCGCTGGGCCATCGTGGCCATTCTGGTGGCTATGGCACTGTCAGCATTTGCACTAACCGAAAGAACCAAGTTGCAGGTCGGAGACCTCGAAGCCGGCGCTCCGGAGCTTCGCCCTGACTCCAGATACAATATGGACAATGCCTTCATCACTTCCCACTTCGGCGTTTCAAGCGATGTGTTCGCAGTGATGATCAAGACGCCCATCGATCAATGTGGCTCTTATGAAACGCTGGTCGAAGCAGATCGGCTGGCTTGGGAACTGTCCCATGTACCTGGCGTACAGAGAACCACTTCGCTAGCCGATACCGTGCGGGCCTACACCTCCGGCAGCTTTGAAGGAAGCCCGAAGTGGTTGACCATCAGCGATAACAAAGGAGTGGTGTGGCCCCAAGTCAATAATGCGTTGACCTGGAACTCTGAGCTTCTCAACAGTGAATGCTCCCTTATTCCGGTTCTTGCCTACCTCTCCGACCATAGGGCAGCCACCCTGGACCGTGTGGTCGCCGCAGCCCAGAATTTTGCCGACAATCACAGTACTCCAGAACGGCAGTTTCTGCTCGCGGCGGGGAGCGCAGGCATTACGGCAGCTACCAATATCGAGGTCAAGAGTGTTCAACTGGAGATGCTGCTGGCCGTATATGCCGCGGTTGCCCTGCTTTGCCTGCTGACCTTCCGTAGCTGGCGCGCAATGATAGTCGCGATTCTCCCGCTGATCCTCACCTCGCTTCTCGCCGAGGTTCTCATGGTGCAACTGAACATCGGGTTAAAGGTTGCAACGCTACCAGTGGTGGCATTGGGCGTGGGGGTCGGTGTGGATTACGCCCTGTACCTGTTGAGCGTCCAGTTAGAAGGACAACGCTCCGGCCTATCGTTACAAGAGGCCTACCGACGAGCCATTCAATTCACCGGCAAGATGGTTGCCTTGGTGGGGGTGACGCTCGCGGTTGGCGTGGTGACTTGGATGTGGTCGCCCATCAAGTTTCAAGCCGACATGGGCATACTTTTGGCGTTCATGTTCATATGGAACATGCTGGCAGCCTTAATATTAATTCCCGCGCTGTCGTACTTTCTGCTTAACGACAAATTATTCAAAAAAATCGATCATACCACCAATAAAAACACAACAAAAGTAGCGCGCAAAAACACGAAGACTTCTGAGACAGGGTCAATTCAGAAGTCCATAGAAAGCACCTGTATCAATCAATGATTATAAAACCTTTTTTGACATAGTGAGGTTCTGATGAAAATACCGTAACACTCCCACAACTCCAGGCAGGGAATATTTGAGAGACCAACCTAAGTCGCTAACAATTCATCTGCACCCTTGCCTCCGAGCGTGCCGCTTCCAGACTTATAATGTGTTTAGGATAAAAATAAATTGCGAGGACACATGAAAAAAATCATATTTGTTAATGCGCTGCTTATTGGCATGTTGGCGGCTACGCAATACGTGGCGGCTGATGAAAAGCTCGGCGGACCCGTCTTAACTAAATTTGGCGCCATACAAGGCGCTAACGCTGCGGGCACCATTCCCCAATACTCTGACGCGCCCATCCCTGTTCCAAGTTGCTATAACCCAGCTGAGCCAAATTATTATTGTGACCCTTGGAACGACAGCCCCTCCCATTCCATCACTGCACAAAACATGGATCAATACGCAAACTATCTGACCGAGGGCCAAAAGGCATTATTGCGCAAATATCCGAATTTCCGCATGGATATTTATCCGACTCGGCGAACCGCTCGACTCCCTGAATATCTATTGGAAAACACCATCAAGAATCAGGAGTCCTGCCATACGATCGACAATGGGCTTGGTGTCGACGGCTGCTATGGTGGCGTGCCCTTCCCGATCCCGAAAACGGGCAATGAAGCGATGTGGAATCACTTACTGAAATTTTCCGCTCTTAACAAATCCATCAAAGCCAAATCCATTCTTGTTGATAGCGATGGTCGACGAATCATCGTGGGCGAGCAAGATTTATATGTCACACAACCATTCTTCGATCCAAACATTAAAAAACCCATGAGTGGTAATGACCCTTATTACCAAGGCCGCCTGGAAGTGAGTGGACCAGCACGGAGAAATGGTGAGAAGATCATGATTAATCAAACCGTAAATGGTGATCAGCGAGCATATCAATATCTTACGGGGCAACGTAGAGTCAAGTTAGCACCTGATTTGGCGTACGACACACCCAGCCCCTCGACAGGCGGCATATCGACAATGGACCAAGAGAAACTTTTCTTCGGAAAGTTGGATCGCTATGATTTCAAGCTTATAGGAAAAGAAGAGAAATTCCTGAATTACAACAACTTCAAGGCAACCGACTATAAGAGCTGCCCGGAAGATAAGTATTTCACCAAGAACTTCCCCAACCCTGAATGTACCCGCTGGGAATTGCATAGGGTCTGGCATATCGAAGCAACTTTGAAGCCAGGTTTTCGTCACATTTTGCCCAAACGCGATTTCTACTTCGATGAAGATATGACGTTCGCGGGAACCGTAGACAACTATGACTCGTCGGGAGTGATTTTCCGAGTGGATAATGCCATTAGCTACCCCTTCTATGTCTCAGGCTATGGTGGTGCGGCCGAGTCAAATACATCAATTGATGTTCGCCGTGGCTCGTGGTCGCTGGGTTTCTTTAGCGGCTTTCCCGGTGGTGGACAGCAACCAACTGGAGAGTTTCCTTCGTCATTTTATACCCCTGAAAGTCTCGCAGGTCAGGGTATAAGATAAATATCTCCAGAAAAATACGGACTGTGATTGAATCTAGCATTACGGTCCGTACTATGAAATGCAGGTAAGGCTGGCGTTCAACGGATATCCCGACAGGATATTTGTCAGCACTAAAATTCGGCATCGTCATCGACTGCAAGAAGACCAGCAACAAGCTAACGCAAAGAAAAATCGACAAATAACTTTCGAATGGGTGGACTGAAAACGAGATGCCCACACTTCCATCCCCTAGAGCGAAGTTCGCGCTGGCTGCAATCCAAGAAATTCTACATTAACTAATATACTCTGGTTAATCCCATAGCAAGTACTCCTATACCCTACGCGGCTTTGTACCTGGCTCAGCAGCCTGCTCGAGCCTGGCATCAACCGCTTCGTCTTTTTGTCCCCTCCCGAACCGGGAGTTCGGGCACGTGTGCTACTTGCAGGGTCGCGTGCAAAAGATGAAGAATGCAGTAAGAACCTGATGTGATAAACCCTTCTCCTTGCCCCCGAAATACAGATCCCGCTGCAGGGTCATGGGTTGATTTGCTGAAGCCGCACTGCCTGCCAACTTTCTTCACATTGCACCGAACTGGGTAAGCGACGCCAACAATCCATACCGAATTCAATACCGGCCATAACTCTCCCGACTGCGGGTATGGGCCGTTCTAATTTGAACCGGAAGATCACGTTACTGAGGCTGCGGGCTGTTGGGGCATGGACCTGACCAATCTTACGGTCCGATGGTGTACGATAAACACCCCGCACTTGTTGCTTAGATATCTCCAGCCGCTCTCACAAGTTGCTAAAAATGACTGCACACGCCAAGAGCTTTCCATGAAAAAGCACGTCCGGTTCATTACCGGTGCGGGCAACGACCAGGGTCTGTTAAGTGCTAAGCGTACACTGACGAGCGTGATGGGTGGTGTCGCCAAAAACATCAATGCAAATCAATAGCCTTGGCTATTCTAATAACAAGTGCTGCAATGCCAGACGCTGCTTTGCACCGAGCCCTGCTACCTGTTCGAGATACGCATCAACCGTTTTATATTGTTGCTCGATCACGTCGAAGGCCGCCGCGAGATACTCTTCCTTTACCATCATTAGTGGTTGAATCACCGCGGTGGGTGGCTCCTCTCCAAAGATGGCGAAAAGTGCTTGTCTGATCGCCGCTTCGCCCCGCTGGCCATTCCAGCGTCTGGCCGTCAGCAGATAGTCTTCGATAATATCATCCAGGGGAACTTCCAACGCAGTGAGCAGCAAGGCTGCCACAAACCCCGTACGATCCTTTCCTGCAGCACAGTGAAAGACCAGCGGCAAGTTGGAACCCGCTAATATTTGCTCGAAGAATTGCGGCAGGCGGCCTGCAAACGCGGTTGGAAATTGCCTATAAGTTGTCAGCATGGCTTGGTTCGCCCCCTCGGTCGAAGGAGAGGCCAGGAGCAACTCGCTCATTACCGCATACTCCGCGCGCAGATCTGCGGCTATGTCCAGGTGCAAGGTATTGACCGGGCTATTTTCAGGCCAACGAGTGGGTACCTGTTCTCGTTCACGCTCACTGCGAAGATCGCAGATAAGACGAATACCGAGTTTTCTAACCACTTCCAGATCATCCCTAGTCAACTCCGCCAATCCTTCCGAACGAAAAACCAGATTATAGCGAAGTCTTCTGCCATTCCTTGTTCTGTAACCGCCCAGATCCCGGAAGTTTGGTGCTCCCGCCAGCAACGGACGGTCATTCATAAATGAAGGCATCGCGATTTCCATTTGTCAATATTGCAAATGTCTCAGTTTTAAAAATATGTTACTTTTCTATAACATTAACTCAACATACACATGCCCTACACACAAAATATCGTCGGAATCGACGAACCACGCTGTCAGCATTCAATCGTCGTCCCCCAGACTGGAAATTACTTTTCGTGCCCCCTTGCCTTTCCAGTCATTTTTTGCCAAGTTTAAGAGACCTCATGGCATATAGGCTCTGCAGAATATGTCTCATCGGACTTACGACAGTGAAACGATACCGATCTCCAGTCAATACTCCCGTCTGCTGGCGAGGGAAATTGGCATCGGAGAAAAGCAGCTTCCCTTGCTACTTCGCGGCACGGGCATTCAGGCTGTCAACTTCATTAACGACGATATACTTCTTACGCCGAAGCAACAAATAACAATAGGCCTAAATGCCTATGCAATATCAGGCGACGAAGGGCTTGGACTGAGAGTGGGCAAACTATTAACCCCTGAAATTTATGGGCCGCTAGGCTTTTTAGTCAGCGCATGTCCAGATCTTGGCACGGCCTTGGAACACTTTATAAGCTTTTTACCTTCTCATATTTCTCTTGCAAGCTTGAGCACCAGCACAGACGATAACTGGATTATTTTCAAGTTAGGGCTTCGCTATACTGACCATGAGATTATTCGTCGGGCGGCCGTTGAATCCATTTCCTTGTCGCTGCTGTCATTGATAGAGGCGATTATTGGAAAAGAACTCGATGAGGGTAGACTTTGCTGCAGCTATCCGCCACCGAGCTATCACAAGTCGTTTGCCCGCTACTATCGTCTACCTGTAGAATTTAATGCTGCCGATGACCGACTCTATATACCAAAGTCCCTGGCGGCGTACCCGAATCTAATTTCCAGCAAGGCCAATTACTTATACGCACTCAAGATTTGCCAAAGCATGTCTGGAAAAATTTCAACGCGGGGAATGACCACCAAGGAGCGAGTTGCTCAGCTACTGTTGTCTGCGCCACCGGGCACTTTTACTGAAGACAGCGTTGCAGAATCCCTCCTTATTTCCAAGCGGACATTAATTAGACGCCTGACAGAGGAAAACACCACATATAAAACAATTCGTGACCGTTTGCTTTCGAACATTGCAGCCAGCCAACTTTTGGAAACCACTGACAGTATCGACTCAATCGCCACGCTTCTCGACTATCATGACAGCTCCAACTTCAGGAGGGCATTCAAAAAGTGGTTCATGATGACGCCAGAGCAGTTTCGAAAACAAAAAAGGAAACCCTGAAATAGAGGCGAAACCGGTTTCTGGGAAGTTTGCGCGACAGCGTAAGTCGTGACGCCGAGTGGCGAATGATGGGCGCCGCCCTTCTTCCGCTCGCGGTAGAAGGGACCCTGAGGGAGGAGCAAGATGCTCCCCCTCCTTCAGGGGGCGGTGCGAGATGGATGATGAACGTGGATAAAAACATTGCATTCCTGCACGGCCATTCTTCCTGCACGGCCCGGAATAACCTTGTTCAGCTGGGTGCAGCTTAGCGCAGGGTTTCTCCCGCGTTCGCCTTTTCCAGCAGCAGCGCTGGAGGCGCAAAACAGTCTCCATAGGCCTGCGCCAGCTCCTCGGCACGCTTAATGAAGCGTTCCAGCCCGTAGCCGTTGACAAACTGCAAGAAACCACCGGTCCATAGCGGAGCGCCGATGCCCAGGATTGAACCGACATTACCGTCGGCTACCGAACGCAGAACGCCTTCTTGCAGACACTTCACCGCCTCAATGACCTGCCGGAACAACAGGCGGTCCTTGATATCCTCGACCGATACAGACACCTCGGCCTTGTAGAACAAGTCATAAAGTCCAGGCCAGATGGTTTTTTCGCCATCCTGAGGATAATCGTAAAAACCTCCGCCATAGTGGCGACCGGAACGGCTGTGGTCCTTGATGAGAATATTGCCGACCTCGTCGCTGTGGCTGTTATCAAAGACGGTGGAAAACACCCCCATCTCCTTCTGTGTTTCATTGACCTTGCGCATCAACTCCAGACTGACCTCGTCCAGCACGGTCAGCGGGCCAACTGGCATGCCGATCTGCTTACCGAGATTATCGATCAGCAGCGGATCGACACCTTCAAGCAGCAGTTTGCAACCTTCGTCGAAGTAGCTACCGAAGGTACGCGAGGTAAAGAAGCCCAGCGAGTCATTCACCACGATCGCGGTCTTGCCGATCTGGCGAGCGAAATCGAACGCCTTGGCCAGGGTTACATCACTGGTCTGCTCGCCACAGATGATCTCCACCAGCGGCATTTTTTCCACGGGCGAGAAGAAATGGATGCCGATGAAGTTGGCCGGACGCTTCGATGCCTGTGCCAGCAAGGTGATTGGCAAGGTCGAGGTATTAGTACCGAGCACAGCCTGCTCCTGCAGGTGCGCCTCGGCCAGTTGTGTAACCTTGCCTTTCAGCTCAACACTTTCGAACACGGCTTCGACGATGAAGTCCATGCCTTGTAAATCAGCATAATCCGCGGTGGGTTTGATCAGACCGAGAATCCCTGCCTTTTTTTCTTCGCTCAAACGACCTTGGCTAACCAACTTGGCGAGCTGCTTCTCGACATTCGTCTTGCCCTTCTCAGCCGATTCCAGGCTGACATCCAGCAGTACCACTTCGATACCGGCTTTGGCCGCGACATGGGCAATACCGTTACCCATCATTCCAGCACCGAGGATACCGAGCTTGCCAACTTTGCTCTTGTTGACCCCCTCAGGCCGGTTGGAGCCACCGTTGACCTCGTTCATCTGGAAGAACATGGTGTTAATGATGTTCTTTGCCTGCACGCTGGCGGCCAGGTAGGTAAGTCCGCGGGTCTCCACCAGCAGCGCGGCATCGAAATCCAGCAGCGTAGCCTCGGCAGCGACGGCTAGGATGCGTTCCGGGGCCGGCAACAGGCCACGGGTGTTCCTGGCCGTCATTGCCAAAGCACCAGCGACCATCTGCGCGACCTGCGGTTGCTGCACCGTGCCACTTGGAATCTTGTGCCCCTTGCGATCCCACGGCTGAGCACCGCGCACTTCATCCTTCGCCTGCGCCTTGATCCAGGCTTTGGCGGCTGGCACCAACGCATCGACTTGTTCTATCAGTTCGTCCACCAGACCAAGACCTAGCGCCTCGGTCGGCTTCAGGCGCTTGCCTTCCAGCAGCAGCGGCAAGGCTTTTTCCAGCCCGAGAATATGAACCAGGCGCACGATGCCGCCTGCACCCGGCAGCAGGCCGAGCGACACTTCAGGCAGCCCCACGATTGCGGAGGAATTGTTGAGTAGAACGCGATGATTACACGCCAAAGCGATTTCGAAGCCGCCACCTAGGGCTGCACCGTTGATGGCCGCCACCACCGGTACCGGCAAACGCTCCAGGCGGCGCAGATCGTTCTTGGTCTGCTCAATCTTCCCCTGGAAATCGGCCTCATCGCCCGGTTTGAAATCGGTCAGTTCGTTTAGATCGCCGCCAGCAAAAAAAGTACTTTTCGTCGACGCGATGACCACGCCGGTCAGACCCGCTTCCTGCTCCAGGCGCTGCACAGTAGCCGTCATGATGTCGCGATACAGCTGGTTCATCGCATTAACTGGTCCCGGCATGTCCATGGTCACGGTGACGATGCCATCGACGTCCTTCTCGTACTTGAATGCGCTCATAGGTTATTTCTCAAAATTAAAAATGATCCGCCACGGCATAGGCCAGCTGCGGCGCGTAATGACTCAGAGGCGTTCGATGATGGTGGCGATGCCCATGCCGCCACCTACGCACAAAGCGATTAGGCCGCGCTTGAGATTACGCCGCTCCAGTTCGTCGAGCACGGTGCCGACTAGCATCGCCCCGGTGGCACCAATCGGGTGGCCGAGGGCGATGGAACCGCCATTGACGTTGGTGATCTCCGGCGAGATATCAAGATCGCGCATGAAGCGCAGTACCACCGAGGCGAAGGCCTCATTGATTTCAAACAAATCAATGTCCTTTACACTAAGGCCCGCCTTGGCCAACGCCTTTTTCGCCGCTGGCCCAGGGCCGGCCAGCATTAGCGTGGGCTCGGTGGAGAGCACTGCTGTGGAGACAATCCGCCCGCGCGGCTTGAGGCCCAACTCTTGACCAATCCGCTCACTACCAAGCAGCGTGGCGCTGGCACCATCAACGATACCCGACGAGTTGCCGGCGGTGTGGATGTGCTCGATGCGTGCCACCTGCGGGTACTTGCGCAGGGCAATGTCGTTGTAGCCGAGCTTGCCCATGGCGGCGAACGATGGCTTGAGCTGGCCCAGGGCTTCCATGGTGGTAGCGGGCTTGATGAATTCGTCGCGCGCGAGGATGACCAAGCCATTGATGTCACGTACTGGCACCACCGAACGGTCGAAATAGCCGCTATCGCGTGCGTGTGCCGCGCGCTGCTGAGAGAGCAACGCGAAACGGTCGACATCCTCGCGAGAGTTACCATCAAGCATCGCCAGCAGATCCGCGCCAATGCCCTGTGGCACCGATTGCAGTTTGAAGGCGATTTCCGGATCCTGAATCCAGGCGCCGCCTGCGCTGCCCATCGGTAAGCGTGACATGGACTCGACGCCGCCAGCCACGATCAGATCCTCCCAGCCACTGGCGATGCGGCTTGCCGCCTGGTTCACCGCCTCCAACCCGGAAGCGCAGAAGCGATCGATCTGCACACCCGGAACACTCTCGTCCCAACCGGCGTACTGCACAGTGCACTTGGCGACATCACCACCCTGCTCGCCGACTGGCTGGCCGCAACCGAGCACCACATCGTCGACCCGTGCGGTATCCAGATCATGCCGAAGCTGCAGTTCGGTGAGCAGCCCGGCAGCCAGGTGAACCGGCTTGACGGTGAACAATGAACCGTCCTTTTTGCCTTTACCACGCGGCGTGCGGACGGCGTCGTAAATAAATACTGCCTGTGACATCGGAAGTTCCTCGTTGGCGATTTCGATTGCATGACCGAAGCCTAGGGAACACTCCCTTCAACCACATCGTCGGAATCGACGATCACCGAAACGGAGTTCATTAGCACCATCCCGCCAGCGTCCACCCCACAAACGCGTAGGCAAGCCCACACCGCATTCATTATGCGTACTTCCAGTGGAGTAAATGCCCAACTGCAAAATGAAAGCCCTTGCACAGAAAACCGCTAACCCCTAAGTTTAGATAATGTTAATAAGAACACGCGGGCCGCCGCATGGCTGCCTAGCAAAGGACTCGTGATGCATCCGACTCAGCGCTCCTCGCCATACATCTCACGAACCAAGGTGACTGCCCCCGCTACCTCGCATTTTGAAGTACCTCGTCAAGCCATCCTTGAACGCGCCGGCAAAGCCGACACCAGTCGCGTCATTCTGGTCCATGCTCCGGCAGGCTTTGGCAAGACCACGCTCATGACACAATTGCTGGTCCGCTATCGCCATCAGGGTGTGACCACCGTATGGCTGACCCTCGATGACGGCGACAATGACGTCTCACGTTTCCTCGGAGGGTTGTCGACAGCGCTCTCTAAGCTGCAGAGCAGCACTACGCTGATTGATCTGTCGCAAATGCGGAACGCCGACCTGGTTTCTTGGATATTGGAGCAGATCGCCGAAAACAGAGCTCCGGTGGCGATCTTCTTCGACGACTTCGAAGCTATCCGCAACCCCGTTGTTCTTGGCCTTATTGCCCGAGGAATCGAGTCAATCCCGAGCAAGGCCTACCTGGTGATCGGCAGCCGCACGCTGCCTGATATCGGGCTTGGCCGGCTGCGCGTTCGCGGGAACTTGACCGAAATCGATGCCGGAGTGTTGCGCTTCAGCGCCGACGAAACCCGGGATTTCCTCACTCAACGCCGAGGCGTGAGCCTGAGCGACCTTCAGGTAGAACAACTGCATGCAAGCACGGAAGGTTGGGTCACCGCCCTCTGGCTCGCCTCCCTGGCCCTTGAAAACCATGGTGATACCGACAAGTTCCTGGCCTCCTTCTCCGGCTCCAATACGGCAATCGCCGCCTACCTGGCTGAGGATGTGCTCGCCGCACTGCCTGAGCCTCTACGACATTTCCTCCTACGCAGCAGCGTACTGGATGAACTCAGTCCGTCACTGTGCAACGCCGTCTGCGCTCGTAGCGACAGCCTCGAAATACTGCACGAACTGGAACGCCATCAGTTGTTCCTCGTCCCCATCGATGAACAACGTGACCTGTATCGCTATCACAGCCTGTTCCTCGACTTTCTTCGCCACCAACTGCAGCGTCGGTACAGCGAGGAGCTGACGACCCTGCATCTGGCTGCCTGCAATGCTTACCTTGAGGAAGGTCGAGAGATTCCGGCCATCCGTCATGCCCTGCTGTCCGGTGATACGAAAGTCGCCCTGCGCCTGCTATATGAGAATGTCGATACGCTGTTAAGCCAGGGGCGCCTGCGCCTGCTTGCCGAATGCATTGGCCAGCTCCCCAAGGTGGAGTTGGTGTTGCACCCTCAACTGAGGCTGATCCATGCTTGGTGCACGGCCTTCACTTGGGGCCCCAAGAAAGCCCTGATGCTGGTATCGGACATCGACAGCGCTATCCTGACGTCCGAATCCGCCGCTTACCTTCTCGCCCTGCGGCCGATGCTGCTGGTCATGATGGACCGCATAGAACAGGCGCACGAGGTAGGCACGCAGGCGCTCACGCAGGTTTCCATCGACCATCCTTTCGCTTGGGCCATGCTCAACCAAGCACTGACACAAACCAGCATTATTCTGGGGCGGCACCAGGAGGCCCACCATTTCGTTGATGAGGCGCGCAGGGCGCAGAGCGACTCGGAAGGCGCCTTCGGCTTCGTACTCGCAGAGTCGGCAGAAGCCCTGCTCGACATGATGGCCGGCCGCCTCAAGCAAGCGACAGCCCGCCTGAGGTTGGCCACCACGATGCTCAAGGCGTCACGCCAGCGCGACCGCAATGGCAACGCCCTGGCCGCGATCCAACTGGCCGAAACCTTGTATGAAAATAACGAGTGCGATGAAGCGCAACGACTGCTGCTGATCTACACACCGCTGGTTCAGGATCTTGGTCTCTCCGACGCCCTGATCACCGCCCATACGCTGTTGTCCCGTATCGCCGACGATAAGGGTGATCGTGATCGCGCGCTCCAGCTTCTCTCCGAGCTCGAAACGGTCGGACACCGGCTTGGTCAGCCGCGAGTCTCGGCCAGCGCGCGCCTAGAGCGGTCCATGCTGACCCTCGCCCACGGTGATCATGCTGGCGCGCTCGAACAGTTGGCATTGGCCGAACAGTCCCTCCCTTGGTCTGAAGCCGTGAGTTTTTGGTTCATTGCCAACGACACGCTGACCCCGACCATCGCCCGACTGCGCTGGATGATTCGCACGGGCTCGGCCAACAAGGCCATCGCGCCACTGCGCAGTGAACTGGCAGAGGCCGAACGCCTGCTGCGTGGCCGCCGGGCGCTGAAGCTACGGATTCTACTGGCCGAAGCCTTGCACTGCGATGGCCAGTCAAAAATGGCGCTGCGCACCCTCGAACGTGCGCTCACGTTTGCGCAATCAGAAGGTTTCGTCCGCACATTCTTGGAAGAAGGCGCGACTGTACAGGCCATGCTCCGGGAGCTGCACAGTGAACAGGACAGTGACCCCGAGCAGGAAACGAACATCGGCCGCTGGCTGCGTAGCAGCACCTCAGCCCAGACACCGGCAGCCGCCGGCACTTTGGTAGATCCGCTGACGCAAAAGGAATTGAGGGTTCTCGGCCTGCTGGAGCAGGGACTGTCCAACGCGGCGATGGCAGAGAAACTGTTCGTATCCGACTCGACAGTTCGCACCCATCTGCGCAACATCAACCTCAAGCTGCACGCCAACAGCCGCACTCAGGCAATTGCAATCGCGCGCAATATGGGGCTGCTGCACTCCTGATGCCTAGCCGGGTGCCGGCAGGCTGGTAGACTGGTGGCCTCACAAGCTCCGCGCGGCGACGCAGACAGTGTAGCCGCGCCACCACTCCCGGACCGGGTGTCGGCATTCTCCCCCCGCCCAGAGCATATCGGCTATATCCCGGCACTGAACGGTACGAAAGTACCGGGACAACCACTACCCGACGATCACGACATACGTGCGCGGTACTCATCGCGCAGCAAGCGTTTGAGCAACTTTCCATTGGGCTCGCGGGGCAGACTGTCAGCAAAATCGATCACTCGCGGGCACTTGATTGGCGACAGCTGATTCCGGCAGAATGCGATCAGTTCGTCGGCCAGAGAAGGATTGGGCTCCACCCCTGGTTCCAGCTGCACCACGGCCCGTACTTCCTCGCCGAGGTCACTGTGCGGCGTGCCGATAACCGCCACGTCGAACACCTTGGGATGGGTGACCAGCACGTTCTCGGTTTCCTGCGGATAGACGTTGACCCCTCCAGAAATAATCATGTTGTTCTTGCGATCGGTCAGATACAGGAAGCCGTCCGCATCGATATGGCCGATATCACCGACTGTCACCCAGCCCTGCTCATTGTAGGCTTCCCGAGTCTTGTCTTCATCCTTGTGGTAACTGAACCGTGGCCCATTGGCGAAGTACACCAGACCATCCTCGCTGGCCGGCAACTCCCTGCCGTCCTCGCTGACAATATGCAGCTCGCCGAGGATCGCTCGCCCCACGGTGCCCGGTCGTTCCAACCAGGTCTTGCTGTCGACCATGGTCGAGCCGATGGTTTCGGTGCAGGAATAGAACTCGGCGAGGATCGGCCCCCACCAGCGGATCATCTCGTGCTTGGTCGGCACCGGGCACGGCGCTCCGGCATGCACCGCTACCTTCTGGCTCGACAGGTCGTAGCATTCGCGCACCTCCTGCGGCAACGCCAGCAGACGGTGGAACATGGTCGGCACCCACTGACTGTGGGTGACCCCATAAAGCTCGATGGCCTTCAGGGCATACTCCGCATCGAACTTCGATGCCATGATCAGGGTGCCGCCAAGGATGGTCATGCCCTGCCCCCACTTCATGGGCGCGGCATGGTAGTAAGGCGACGGGGAGAAATATACGGAGTCCTCGCCCACGCCGAAGCCGCGCTGCATGAGACCGGCGATCACCGCCGTGCTGCCCAGCGGCAAGCCGCTCAACGTCGGCTTGACACCCTTTGGTCGTCCCGTGGTACCCGAGGAATAGAGCATTTCGCTACCTTCCACTGCACCGCGAATAGGGGTGTCGTCGAATGCGGAGACAGCATCATCGAGCAGTTTCAACCCTGCCACCGGATCCAGGCTGTAGATCTTCGGTGGCTTCGGCAGAGCACGCACGGCATCGATGATCCGATCTGCCGTTTTGGCGCTGACCACCAACACCTGGGCTTCGCAATCAGCGACTATATAAGCTGCCTCGGCGTCGGTCAGGCGTGTGCTAATAAAAGTATAATAAAGGCCCGCGTAATGGGCCCCCCACTGTACGGCTGGGCATTCCAGACGATTTTCAAGGCAGTAAGCAACGTGATCTCCAGGCTTCAGGCCGAGCCATTGATAGAGACGACCGAGCTGGTTGGCATAGGTATCCAGAGCTTTGTAGGTCAGCGTGGCGCCAGTTTCGGCCATGATCACCGCAGGCTTTTCAGGAGAACGCCCAGCATGCACACCGGGATATAGCAGGGGTTGTTTGTCGCTCATTTCAGCGGCCTCATGATAGTTAGCATTAAGCTCATTCGTGCTAGTGCACGCAGTTCTGGTTGTTGTTTTGGTCAAAAATGCTTCAGCATCCAGCCAAGAATCTTCCGCACTCGAGGTTTGTAGGGTGGGAAGAACATGCGGGCCAGCAATATCTGGGTCTTGACGATCGCGCGTTCGTGGGAGAAGGCCCGGATGCCCCACTCCCCATGGTAGCTGCCGATACCAGAGTTGTTGACGCCACCGAACGGCAGGTTGTGATGCAGGAAATGAGCGGCGATGTGATTGACGCAGGTACCCCCCGAGCTGGTACGAGCGATGAGCGAATCGGCAGCCGCCTGGTCTCGCGTCCAGATGTAGAGCGCCAGCGGCTTGGGTGCCGCGTTGATGCGCTCGACCACTTCGTCCAGCCCATCGAATGAGATGATCGGTAGCAACGGACCAAAAATTTCCTCGTGCATGATGCGAGCATCATCTGGAATGTTGCCGATCAGCGTCGGCGACACGAAATGCGCCTCAACGTCCACCTCGCCGCCGTAGAGTACGCACGCACCGCGCGCTTTCGCATCATCTATAAGGCCTGCGATTCGCTGAGTGTGGCGTACGTTGATGACGCGCGACAGTTCAGCGTTCTTCGCCGCATTGCCCTCTCCATACCAGGCATCCAGGTTGCCGCATAAGCTCTGGACGAAGCGATCCTTGACCGAACGATGAACATATATATGGTCAGGCGCGATGCAGGTCTGCCCACTGTTGATGAACTTGCCCCAGGCGATGGTCTTTGCCGCAAGCTCGATATCCGCCGTCTGATCCACTATGACCGGCGACTTCCCACCCAACTCCAGGGTAACGCTGGTGAGATGTTTCGCCGCCGCTCCCATGACGATTTTGCCGATGGACGGGGAACCTGTGAAGAAGCAGTGGTCGAACGGCAGATCCAGCAGGGCCTCGGCCACGCTGGCATCTCCCTCGAACACGGCGACCTCCGACTCATCGAAAACCTCGCGGATGATCCGGACCAGTACTGCCGAGAGATTGGGCGCTATTTCCGAGGTCTTGATAATTGCCGTATTGCCACAGGCGATGGCGGGAATCAGTGGCCCTAGGGACAAGGTCACCGGGTAATTCCAAGGAGCGATTATCAAACAGCGACCGCGCGGCTCATAACGAATCCAGGCTTGGGTGCCAAGCATCATCATGCTGGAGCCTACCCGGCGAGGTTTGAGCCACTTCTTCAATCGCCGACAGTAATCGGCGATATCCATGATCACCGGCATCATTTCAGTGAAATCGACCTCTACAGCCGGCCGTTTGAAATCCCTAGCCGCCGCTTCAACGATAGCTTCATGGTGCGCCAGCAACACGGCACGCAGCCGTTTCAACTTGGCAATTCGCCCGTCGACCGTTGACGTGCGCAAACGCAAGGCGGTCTTGCCCTGCTCCTCGAACACCCTGCGGATATCCGCTGCAAGCTGCGGCGTAAGAGACTCCGGTGGGCATATCGATGCTGGTACAACAGACATGGCTCATCTCTCTACAAGTCTTAGGCAGCTTGCATCATCGGGCAATCATGCTCGCTGGAAATCGTCGTAAACGACGACACTGAACGCCTCCGCCATCTCTAGCATTCACCCATCAGTCAGTAACGACGGAACAACCATGGGTATGTCTATGATCGAGAATTACCAACCGCGCTGGATGAATGAAGAGCTGGTGGCACTTCAAGACCTCGCCCGACGCTTCGTTGCGCAAGAGATAACGCCCAACCAGGAGCACTGGTATGAGCAAGGCGCGACTGATCGTGAGGCGTGGCTCAAGGCCGGGAAAGCCGGCATACTGCTTCCGGACATATCCAGCGAATATGGCGGTTCCGACGGCACCTTCGCTCATGAAGCGGTACTGTCCCAGGAGCTTTGCCTGTCGGGTGACACCAGTTGGCGCTGCGGGCAGCAGATCCATCTGATCGCCGCGCACTACATCGAACGCTACGGCACTGAAGCGCAGAAGCTGCACTACCTGCCGAAACTGGCCAGTGGCGAATATATCGCCGGCATGGGAATGACCGAACCCAGTGGCGGTACCGACCTACAGAATATGCGCACCCGCGCAGTGAAGGCGGGCGATCACTACATTATCAACGGTGCCAAGACCTTCATCACCAATGGCTCAACCGCCGACATCCTGGTACTGGCAGCGAAAACCGACCCCAAGGAAAAGGCCAAAGGCGTCTCGCTGTTCATCTTCGAAACGAGCAACCCCGGCTTTCGCGTAGGCAAACGCCTGAAGAAAATCGGTCTGCACGGTTCCGACACCTGTGAACTGTTCTTCGACAATTGCGAGGTGCCGGAAAGCGCCCTGTTAGGCGGAGTGGAAGGACGAGGCTTCTACCAGATGATGCAGGACCTCACCTATGAGCGCACCCTGACCGGTGTCAACTGCGCCGCCGTCATGGAGCATGCATTCCGCGTCACCCGCGACTACGCTCACGACCGCACCATGTTCGACAAGCGCCTGATCGATCTGCAGCATGCCCGCTTCGAGCTGGCCGAGGTCAAGACTGTGGCCACCATCGCCCGGGTATTTTCCGACTTCGCCGTCGAACGCTACCTGGACGGCACCATCACCAGCGACATCGCCTCGATGAGCAAATGGTGGATCAGCGAGCGACAATGCGAAATCGTCAGCCGCTGCCTGCAACTGTTCGGCGGACACGGCTATATGCTGGAGTACCCGATAGCCCGCATGTATGTCGATGCCCGCATCGAACCGATCTACGCCGGCTCCAACGAAATTCTCAAGGAAATCATCGGTCGCGGACTATAACTGGCGGACCGATCGCCTGAGAGCGTCACCCGAACACCCTGCGAGAGCTAGGCTTTCGCAGGGTGTTTTTTTGAGGGCTATCTTGATGAGCGCGTCAGCATCGGTCGGTTTCAATCTCGGCAAACACAGTTTTCACCTGCACGGCGTGGATAATAGCGCGTCAAAAGGTGCACGCACATAAAAACCAGAAACCAGGGAAAGCCCTAGTTTCTGGTTTTGTTTGAGCCCGCGACGACCAGGCTCAATAAATAGACGCCCTAGGCCTGCGCTTTCTTGAAGGTAATGTCCAGCTTGTTCAAATGGACATTAATATCCAATATCACCGGAACATAATCCTTTAGCGTAATCTCGGAATCGAGCTTGATATCGTCCATTTTCTCGACAATGGCTTTCAACAAGCATTTCAACTCCACCCTTGCCAACTGATTACCGATACAGACATGAGGGCCGGAACCAAAAGACAAATGACGGAAAGCATTTGCCCTATCAGGAACAAACTCTTCTGACTTATCACCAAACAAGGTTTCATCCATATTGCCGGATGACATGACTACAAAAGTCAACGAGCCAGCAGGTATAGTCACTCCCGACACGTCTGCATCTGCAGTGGTGACACGGGGAAGCATCCTGACCGGTGCATTCATGCGCAAGGCTTCTTCAATGAATGTTTGGTAAGCCTTGTCCTTTTCTTCCGCTTCGACATTGCGCAGGTAGTCAATGAACGTCGGGTTTTCAGCCAATGTCTTGAACAGCGAGACAATAACCAAACTTCCGGTTTCATGCCCGGCGACAAGAAAGCCCGCAGAGATGGCCAGTATCTCCTCATCGGAAAGCTCACCGCCATTACTATTAACGATGTCATTCAGCACGTCATCATAATCTTGTTCTTTACCACGTCGGCTTGCTATGTGTTGAATAATAAAGTTCTGCATCTCGGCCAGATCATTTCCGATTTGCACAGCCTCTTCTTCCGAGCTGATTCGATTACCGGCACAGGAAGTGTATGCCTGCGTCCAACGTTTAATGTCGGCGCTGCGTTCGCGAGGCACGTCTAAAAGATGGGCGATAATAGAAACAGGCAAAGGCACTGCCAGTTCTTTCATCACTTCCATTTTTCCCGCATCCAGGACATTATCGAAAATCTCTTCAATGACATCTTCGATGTATTCCTGAAACTTCATGACCCTGGGCTTGGAAAATGCCAAATTAAGGGCTTTCCTGACACGTGTATGCTCAGGCGGATCAGTCATCGGCAAGATGGGTGCAAAGGGACCGTGGGCTTTTTCCACCAGGATTTCATTCACGGTTTTTTCGAATTTATAAGCATGAAAGAGAGCCAGCGCGCTTGAAAAAAGATTCGGCTGATTGAGGACAGAATGCACGTCTTTGTACATCGTAATAACATATGCATTGAGAGTGGTGTCAAAATAAACCGGGCGCTCGTGGCGTAGCTGCTTAAAGAACGACGTCGGATTGGCTAAAGTTTCAAGATTGGTAAAAGAGCTCATCATGATAATCTTCCTTATTCTATTCTAAGAAACGGACTGCTTGCAGCTTGTGCAGTACGCCTAAGATAAGTGTTGAGAAGATCGTCTGTTAGGTCATTTTGTGCCATGAAGGGGTCATTTTGCGCCAACCGTTCTACGCGGCTCAAAGGCTTCTCAAATGGCAGCCAACATTGCTACAGCATGATGGCACATATCGTACGGACAGCGACTAGGGCATGGCGCATGGCAAGGGTGTAGTGCTCGCAACGTGGCGAATAAATGGCGGGCCTGCGTCACGTGTTGCTCGAGTACGCTACCTTGTTCGGGGGGGTTGTAGCTAAAAGCTTTCTTACCCAGACTCCGAGGTATCGTTTCGCGTTTCGATTCGGATCATCATGCGTGAGAACCTTTCACCAATAGGCAGCGCAGATACTTGTAGCCGCGCTTGCTGATGCAGAGCAACTCGCCTTACCCCAGTTGAATACTGTCGACGTACCCACCCGAGTGAGGTGGCAAAGTCGAGTGAGCCTTTGTAAGTTGAAGCCTCGCCGACGTCGGCCACCAGCATGCTAGCCGTGAGAGGGCGGATGCCGGGGATTCTCAACGAGCGCATGCCAGCTGCGTCCTAAGTCAATTGCTGTTTGATCTCGACATCGGTCGCTTTGATGTCTCGAGTCAGACGTTGAATATCGAGCAGCATTCGCTCAACCGCAATGCGCAGTCGAAGCGGCAGTTCGTGGTTTTTCGTTAAGGAGGGTATCTACTCTAGAGTGGCATATCCAACGGGGAAAATGACGCCGAACTCCAGCAGAAAACCGTTAACCTGATTGGCAATTCCCATGCAATTATTCACCCAAGACTTACGTGCTCGGTAGCAGGATCTGCTGCTCAAGTGTTTCTATCGGAACCGAGCGGGTTTAGGTCGCGACGCTGCTTCGCAGATGGCCTCTCCATTGAAAAAGTCATTCTTGTTGCCGGTGACGTAGGCCTTCACATGCTGCGCCGCGATTAATTGCACTCGGTGGCCTAAGCCCTCAATCTGCCTAGCCAGCCGGTGCGAACCGCTACAGGACTCCATGGGAGTTTTGCAATTTGGCGAGTGCTTGCGCAAGAGCTGACTTCCTCTGGCGTCCTGGCTATGCGAGTGGAAGGTGTTCTTGCCGATGTCGATACCCAAAAGCGTCACAGTGTTTACAAGTGATCTCCCCTTCGGCAAAGAGAAAAGCCCGGTAAGTCTAGACTCACCAGGTCTCTCGAACCGGGCTGATCATCTCATTAAGGAAATCAGTATTATTTGGGGATGAAATTGCACATCAGTGTCGATGCGGGGTCCGGCCTGGCGCACTGCCTTGTGGACACGGCGGCAGCGAATCAGCTTTGCTCAATCTGGTGCATGCTAGCCTTCACTTTGCCCTGAGCGAAGTTTCGGTCGCGGTCATCGCAAACCTCGGTGGGAAAAAGAGACTTGATGGCTTGCCGATTTAGCGACGGACTCATTACCGAGATCGTCGCTTTCGACGAATTTTAAAAGCATCAACCCATTTAATCTTAGGTTAGAAGGTAGACCTTCGTCAGTAGCTAGGTCCCCTCAGTCATCACCTCATACAAGTGGGCCTGAGAAGGCCAACCGCTCGCAAACTCAACAAGCGCTCAATCGCCTGTCGCATCATGAAGTGGCCACCTCTATAACGAACTTTTTCATAAATTTAAAACTTCCGTCATTTAACGTCCCAGCCAGCAAGAAGAAGCACCATGTCTAAAATTGAAGAATTGAAGCGCAATGCCATAAATTTGATTGCCAAGCACGGCTTCGACTCCGTTTCTCTCCGTCACCTGGCCAGAGCAACTAACATTCAAGCGGGTTCAGTTTACGGGCACTACAAGAACAAAAACGAGATACTACTAGAGTTATTGATAGAGTACATGGAAGACTTGATTACAGCATGGAGCGAAAAAAAGAAAAAATTACGCGACCCCAAAAAACTACTAACCGCATTCATCGAAGTCTATGTCAACCACCATTACGCTCACAAGAAGGAGAGCCTTATTCTTAGCCTGGATATACGCAGCATGGATAAACAAAACAGAGCACAAATTGATCTACTTACGAGCAGCTATGAAAATGAATTGATCAGCATCCTAAAAAAAGGCGCTCTCGCCGGCACATTTAAAATCGACGACTTCAACATGACTAGCACTGCGTTAAAATCGCTACTCATTGGTATCTGCGGAACCTATTGCCTTCACGAGGCACACAGTCAAAAACAAGTTTTTGAAAGCCTTCTATCGATCGCATCGAACATGTTAAAAATATAAAATACTAATACACGCTCATGCAAACAACTATAATTTTTCGATACATCTTCTCTACATTCAAAAACATGCCCGTTAAAACCAAACCAAGATAATACTCGTCAGCATCACCTCAGTGAGCAGCAATAATCGGCCAAAATAGCATATCGAGCGGACGATGGACTGACGCATACGCCCATGGAGAAATCTACCACCTCAATAGCTGTTCTGAGCACCAAAAAACCTTGAAATAATAATAGGACTAATAGGTAATTACGTCGCTTCACTCAGAGCCTACCGGCAACTAAAAATGCAAAAAACATCGTCGTATTGGACGATTTTTTGTCTACCTCTATCAAAACTGCTTAGATCGCCATTATCCATACATTTACAACCTGAACTTGCTGTAAAAAACTGACGAGCGGGCACCAGACACTTCAAATTCTGGCGTAGCATTAGTCATCCTCACGGTAAAAACCCTCACACTACCAACCCTACGAAGCACTAACGTCTCGCAGAATATACTACGAAGTCCGTACACCCGTACAACGACCCATAAAAGTTTAGCCTAAACAAATCTTTGCACATGTAGCAGCATGGATGCTCCAAAATACAAAGTGACTTAATTTTTCAGGAGACCATGCATAGTAGAAACAAGGGAGGTTTCCTTCGCATGTACGCAACTCAAAGCTGCAATCCGTATGCCAAGGTTTTTTATCGCCCAGTCGACGCGGCAATACGTTGGTGCAATCTAATGGCTTACGAAACGCAGATTCTTGAGGTGGCCTGGCGCTCTCTCACCCTGCTCGGGACTGCCTTTCCACAATGGCCATGCCTGCATGCCAACACCGAGAAAATTTTCGATGCCATCCAACATGGAGAACTACCCTACGGCTGCCTAGGTATACCGGTCGCCATTGGGACTCACGTCGATTGCCTTCAGGTAACCATCCGCCATACTGACTTCAAACTTTGGATGTCACGCTTCCACCCTGAACAAAGACCAGCTTTTCTTTTCGAACAATCATTGGAGCAGCATGGCGCTATTAGCATCGGTACCTATCTGGCCTTACAAGCCGACCGCGACGCCTTACAGCTACAGGTAAAGAGTGTAGAAACAGCCTATCAACAATTGCTGAATGAACTTGAAGCTGTCGGGCTGGAAAAGGAAAACATCCATCATCTGCTCAAGACAAATAGTAAGGTCAGCGACCGGAGTGAAGCCGCGTACCTCCACATCATCGGTGCAATGGTCAGTTTGTTTCTAGATCACTCCCCCTCAGGTAAACCTCATTCTGTTTTCCGATCCCAAGCCGCCATTGTCGACGCACTGACTGCTCACCATAAAAAACTGTCTGGCCTTTCCAAGCGCACCTTGGATGAGAAATTCGCTGCCGCCAAACGCAGCCTCTCGAGCCGCTGAGTCGTATTGCACTGCAATCGCCTCGATTGCAGTGCAATGACGTTCCCCCATTTCTGCTATTCAATTCAGGTCATTTCCCACCACGCGCCAATCGGCGCCAGGAGTGACCAGCATGTCCAGCCAACCCTCCCCCATCGTTGAAGCACCTCTACCACCGGTCGAACGTCACATCATGCGGCGTGACGAGGTGGAGCGTAAAACCGGCTTCAAGCGTGCGCACATCTACAACTTGATGAAGGAAGGCAAATTCCCTCAAGCCAAACGCATTGGATTGCGTGCCGTAGGCTGGGACTCAGTGGAGATCGAACGGTGGGTCGTTGAGCGCTTGGCGCAGCAGGGCTGATGCCATGCGCGTGGTTTCGGTGGTTTCCACCAAAGGTGGGGTAGGCAAGACCACAGTTACCGCCAACCTCGGCGGTCTTATCGCGAATGCTGGCCTGCGTGTCCTGCTACTGGATCTGGATAGCCAACCCACCCTCTCCAGCTATTACACGTTGAGCCATGAGGCTGTCGCTGGCGTGTACGAGCTTATTGCGCTCAGCCTGACAGACCCTGCGCAGATAATTTCCACAACTACGGTTGTCGGTCTCGACCTGATCCTCTCCAACGATGATCAAGGTCGACTGAGTACCTTGCTGCTGCACGCCCCTGACGGGCGATTACGGCTGCGCAATTTGCTCGACAATTTCCGCCCCAGTTATGACCTGCTTTTGATCGACACTCAAGGCGCACGTAGCGTGCTGCTGGAGATGGCCATCCTGGCCTCCGATCTCGCCCTCTCGCCCATCACGCCGGAAATGCTCGCCGCCCGCGAGCTGCACCGCGGCACTTTGAGGCTGCTCAGTGAGCTCGAACCATTCCGTCACTTGGGCATTACACCGCCCCCTTTGCGACTGCTACTTAATCAGGTGAATGCCATTCGGGTGGACACCCGGATGATCATCCGAGGGCTGCGCGAGACTTTCGCTGGGGCTACCAATATCTCGGTTCTAGACACTGTAGTTCCAGACCGAGTGGCGTACCTCAATGCCGCCTCCCTCGGCCTACCCGTCCACCGAATCGAAACGCGCCGGTCACGTGAACGACGCTCGCCATCAGCGCTTGAAACCATGCAAGCGCTGGCCATCGAACTGTTTCCGGAGTGGCGCGAAGCGATCTCTACGGTGAGCAGGTGCACGGAGGTTCAATGAGACGAATCGCCAAGCCGGCACTTCTCACCCAGTCATTTTTTATCGACCTTGATGCCAACCGTGTTTGGCAAGGAGTCTTTTGATGTTGGATCAGCTTCCCATCCTCGTCCAGCCTTCGATTCGACCAAATCACCCACCTTGCGAGGAGTACTGCACCGTGGTCTTTCGTCTGCAGGGTGGGCGCTCGGCCATGGGGTGGTTCCTCGCAGAACTCTCCCAACATTTCGAAGGCTCGGGGACTGCCGAGATCGTCAAGTTCGAGATCGGTGATCATTTGCGTAACCGGCGTTAACTGAGGTTGTTCCGATGAAGAAGCTCAGTCA
The DNA here is from genome assembly GCF_058793055.1 of Pseudomonas sp. MPR-R2A5. Classification (NCBI taxonomy): domain Bacteria; kingdom Pseudomonadati; phylum Pseudomonadota; class Gammaproteobacteria; order Pseudomonadales; family Pseudomonadaceae; genus Pseudomonas; species Pseudomonas sp. MPR-R2A5. The sequence goes on along the minus strand of NZ_JBXAFK010000027.1, from coordinate 20,279 downwards.
GCAAGAGATCACCGACAAGCTGCACCAGGACCATTTCCCTCGAGGGCCAGAACTGGAGCGGCTGTCCGATCCACTTACTGACACGCCAATGTTGGTCACGCTGGAGCAGTTGCGGCCCTACGAACATAACCCGCGCTTCATCCGTAATCCGCTATACGACGATATCAAGGCTTCGATCCGTGAACGCGGGCTGGATCAACCGCCACCGATTACCCGCCGCCCGGGTGAAACCTATTTCATCATCCGCAACGGCGGTAATACGCGTTTGGCAATTCTCGGCGAGCTGTGGCAGGAAACCCGCGACGAGCGCTTCTTTCGCATTCATTGCCTGTTCCGACCTTGGAGCAATGAAATCAACGCCCTACTAGGCCATCTGGCCGAAAGCGATCTGCACGGCCAACTCACATTCATCGAAAGGGCTCTGGCGGTGGCCAAACTCAAAACCATGCTCGAACCAGAGGGAGCTGTGCTCTCACAACGTGAGCTGGCACGACGTCTTGCCGCTGGAGGCTATCCGATTTCGCAATCGCACATCAGCCGAATGCTCGACACCCTTGAACACCTACTGCCCGCGATTCCACAAACCCTGTATGCCGGATTGGGTAAGCCCCAGATCGAACGCCTGATCGGTCTACGTAGCCAGGCTGAACGAACCTGGAACCGTTATCCAACCGCCCCCGTTGCGTTCGCTGATTTTTGGCTCGAGACCCTGGGCTACTTTGATACCGATCTCGAGTCCTTCGATCTTGAGCACATCCAGGATGAACTGCTCGAACGCATGAGCCGGCTACTTGGACAGTCCTACCGTATGTTGGCCCTGGAGCTGAGCGATACCCAACGGGTCATCTCGACGCCTGGCGTTGTCGTCACCACTCCCTCGGAGAACAGCCATCTGCCGAGCGTTGATGAAGCTGCGGCCGGATCGCCCTCCTCCGCATCCAGTCCCCAATCAACCGAGCCGAGAACCCAGACCGACACAGCGCGAGGGGAACTGCTCACACCGCCCGAAATGAATGTCGCATCAGCGGTCAGTCCTCCATCACGCGTTCAACAGATTCGTGAACAGATCGATCGCGAGACCGCCACCGACGCAGCATCTTCGGTCGACACCTATGCGATCGACGACATCTGGACCATCGCACCAGCACTGGATAGCCCCGAACAACTGCGATCCGCCATTGCCACACTGGCGCGGGAAATGGCCTCTTATGCCGGAGACCCCGAGAGCATCATCGGTCAGCCGCTTGGCTTGGGCTTCGCCCTCAACATCGAACGAGTTGATCTTGCCACGCCTCGCGCAACCAGCGTTCACCTACTGCTCCTAGCCCTGTTGCGCGCTCAAGACGACGTCAACTGGGAGGATCGCAAACAATTGCCCTCAGCCCTGTTCGGCCAGCTGTTGTTGGGGGTCTATCAACTCCCGCTGCCAGATCGTCCCGCTGTGGATGTGGGACTGGAACGGCTGCCCGACGGTCTGCTCATCAAGCTGTATCGGCTAATTCGTTTGGCCCGGCGTCTGATCGACTTAACGCTTAACCAGGAAGACAACTCACCGAAGGAGCGGCTATGAATCTGTCCTTCAATGTGCTCAACCAGGCCATGCTGACCCAGGTGCTGCATGAACTACGCCAGGGTAACCTGCAGCGCTGCAAGGCACTCGGCCTGGGTGAAGACGACATCTACTTGTTGCAATCCTTACCGCCCACCACCCTGTCGCGACTGGCCCATGCCACCGTACCCTGGGTCGATATCAAGATCGACTCGCCGGTGCTGCATCGGTTGATTGAGCAAGCCGAACGTGACGAGCAGAACGAGCGCTTGATCAATCGAGCGCTCAAGCTCGGCGCCAGCAGCACCATCATGTACCAGTGCTTTGGCTTGGCGCATTCGGAAACCGCCCTGCGTCGACGTCTGCTCAAGATAGAAACGCGTAAGGGCCGCCCTCAGCATTTGAGCGAAGCGCAGGAACATGCGCTCTGGCAGCGATGGTGCCAGCTGCGCGCTCAAGACAGTACCGGGGCTCAGCTCGACGCCATGATGATGCTGGCCGAAGAACAGCAGATCAGCTTGACCATTGTTTGGCAGCAGATTGACCAGTACAGCAACAACACATGAACACTGCCCCGTCCAGTCGCTGGCAGCGTGTCCTGCAGCAATGCACCCAGCAGTTGAGTGAACGCTGGCCTGCACGCCCCACCACTGAACATCCCTCCAACCAGGCTCTACAGGCGGGCTTTCTGTTCAGTGGCCAATCACACGAAGTCGTGCCGCGTCGGCTGCTGTTGGATAGTCGGTTGACGCCGTTGGAACGCAATGCCTGGCAGGTGTTTCGACTCATGCTGCAAGGCCAGGGCGTGGTCACTCCGCGCTATGAGGATTTGCAGCCTTACCTGTCAAGCGTGCCCTACGGCGCGTCAGCCTCCCGTGAAACCATCGCTCGGGTGTTGACGATGCTCAGGCTCACTCGCTGGCTCAGCTTGGTGAGTCGCGGACGCGATCAGCTCAGCGGACGCCTTCAAGGTTCTCTGTACGTTCTGCACGATGAGCCGTTAACCCCCGCCGAAGCCATGGAACTGGATCAGGATTACCTGGCGCTGGTCGGACATGCCCTCGGTCATGCGACCAAGGCGGTGCGTATTGTCGCGCAGCACATTGTGGAAGAAATCCGCCAGGACACGAATATCGATCGGAATCGGTTACCGACGCGGCTAGACAGTTGGGGGGATCATTGGACGCAGCAAGGATTGGATCAGGCAACCGATGCCACTCTGCACGATTCCGAACTGAAGGACGATGCCCTTGTTCGGAATCGTGCAGGCCCTCGTTCGGATTCCGAACCGTGCTTGAACACCAATGTTTCCGGCACCGTTCGGAATCCGAACGCCGCCTGTACTGTATTAAAAGAAAGTATTTGTACAGTACCGCGCGCGACCCCAGCGGTGGATAACCTGCACTGGCCCACTCCGCTGCACCTGAGCCCAAGCGAGCGTCAGGCCATCGCCGTGGCGCTGAACAAGCTCAAACCCGCGGATCGTCAGGCGGTGCTCAACGAAGTGGGAGCACGCTGTACGGCCGGCGGTATCCGCAAGCCAGCAGCCTATCTGATGGGACTGATCCAACGTGCGCTGAACGGCGAATTTCGTCCTTGGGCAGGTCAGGCCGAACCGTCACCCATTGCAGAACCGCCCCCACCCGCCCCCTCGCGACCATCTCGACAACAGGGCGAACCCGCTTCTGCCCTTGCTCAAGCGTGCCTGAATGAGCTGCGCCAACTGAGCGGCAAACGCGGTGGACGTCAGTAGATTTGATGCCACTGGCATCAAATCTACTGACGTCTACAAAATTAACCCTATTAAACCAAACCGAACAGACCGCATTCAGCTTTTTGGCTGTCCTTGACCCTCATCTGTCGCAACGTTCCCGTCCAAGCCGATGCGAGGACATCACCGTGGCCGATCACTATCAACTCAATCTGGGTTCATTGCGCAGCAGCATCACCCTGACCCTGCACACCCACCATGCCGCCCGTATCTGGCAAGGTCGAGCCGCACGCGAAGGCGTCCACTCGATCATGGGCATGGCCGGCTACATCAGTGTCACCAACCTGATCAAACAAACCGCGGCCCAGGACGATCCCTATGCCGATTGGGCCATCGTGCAACTTGAAGAAAAACTGATGCAGGCCAAGGTTGGGATGCTGGAACTGACCCAGCAGCTGGACCGGATCAGACAGGACCTGCCGACACAGATCGACATGGGCGATAACCTCAACATACACCCCGTCACCTTGCCGTTGTACATCGGCAGCCAGCTAGGTTTTCTAGCGGTCTACCTACTGACCGACTACGACACCCTGGTACGCCAGACTCTATTGGCCCATCACACTGCCCTGATCGGCCGCATCGACATGGAAGCCTGGATCGACGACGGCGCCCATCTGCTGCGCAGCCTATTCGGCCAGGCCCAGCGCTATCGGCATGCCGGCGTCACACGTGATGACATGGCGGCGAACAATGCTCGTGCCATTGCGGCCATCGAGAAGATGGGTTTGCCCCCGATGGACATCCTGGAGGGTCATCGCCGCTCCCAGTTCGCGCCACCGATCATTCGCCGTGGTGCTGTGCCAGTGGATGACGCTGAAGCGTTGGCAGAGGAAGCGGGAGCCCCATTTGCGACAGTGGATGAGCCGGAGGACGAAGCGTGAATCCCCTGACCTCGGCTCACCCAATGCCCTTCGACGCGTTAACACCGGATGCCTATCGGCAGCTCGAACACGCAGCCTCCCTAAAAGGCCTTTTAAAACCTTTTAAGGGTAAGGGGGAATTGGACCACCTGGCGCAGGTGGCGAGGGAAATCGAGGCGCAGCTATGTCACCTGATGGAGGCTCTGGTGCAGCAGGCCGGACAGCCCCCTTACTCACTGCTGGATATTCGATTGGTGCTGCAGAACACCAGCGCCGGCAGCACCTTTTTGCGTTGGCGCACCCGTGATTTTTCCCGTATGGGGGTTGCGGTCTGGGAACGCCAGGTCTGCAACCAAGCCCTGCCGCAGGTCGTGCGCGAGGGATTGCACCAATTCGAATGCGAGCGCATTGCACTGAACCTGCAGATGAGCGTGGTGCATTCGCTCTACCGCCAGGCTACGACCTGCGCGATCAAAATGGCCAGAGCCGAACGGCTGCTGCACCAGTTCACACCCGCAGTGGAGATATCACAATGAGTACTTTTTTCGTCGGCGAAGGCAATATCGGCAGTGCGCCAGAGTTCCAGGAATTTCCGTCAGGCAATGACGAGCCACGGCGTTTGCTACGCCTGAATGTGTACTTCGACAATCCCGTGCCACGCGAGGGCAATTATGAAGATCGCGGTGGCTATTGGGCGCCTGTTGAGCTCTGGCACCGCGAGGCTGAACACTGGAGCACGCTGTACCAGAAAGGCATGCGCGTGCTGGTCGAAGGCCGCACTGTACGCGATGAGTGGGAAGACAGCGAAGACAATGCACGGGTGACCTTTAAGATCGAGGCCCGTCGAGTCGGCATCCTGCCTCACCGCATGCACAGCGTGGTCATGCGGGAACGATCCAGTGAGCCGACGACAGCTGGGAAATACATCGAGCAAAGTACAGGACAGACCAGCCGCCAGAGTGCTTCAGCCGCCTCGAAATTCAGGAAACGCAAAGAGTAGTTGGCCGACAACTTATGGGAACCGGCATGTAATTTGCGCCTCTGCGCGATACCCCAGGACAGTACTGATTCGTCTCTCGTGAATATGACAGGCAGCCCTCGAAATAAGTCTCAGGCCTCGTTCAGACTCACGTCGTACCATTGCTTTGTCATCGAATCACGCAATGGATACGCACTGTGGGGCTATTTGCCTTTAGGTTGAATGGAATATCCCATTGTATGGGTCTTCCTAATGGACGAAGAATGCAAACCGAAGCACTGAACAAATCCCGGAACCTCTCCATGCCCAAGACCCCAAGCCAAGCAGTGATCAAGGTCTCACGCGTGAGCATCGTTTCTTTTCCCATAAGCTGGGTGAGTTGCTCTCGGTTAGACAGGGGGCGAAAGCGGTGATTATGTGCGGGCGCAGGGTGCATGCGGGCTAATTCGCTGGCCGGCGGCGAAGACTTAACAGTATTTGTAGTTCAAGGTCGCCACCATATTTGCGCGGCATCCCGAAGGCCACCGTGTCGAAGTCCGCTTTCTGCAGCGTGTACTTCTTGTCCAGCAGATTGCTGACGTTGAGACCCAGATCAATATGTTTCATTGGCATAGCGGGTCTTCAGCGAAACCAAGGCATAGGAGCCCTGCCCTCCGCCTAGCGTGCTGGTGACTGGCGACTTGTAGATACTGCTCTGCGATCTGAAGCCTCCGCCCACTGTCAGCCTGCTCCTCTCCCCCGGCGGACGGTCGGTGGTGGTCCGCGGCAAGTGCGAGTTCAGTCGCACGTCGTCACCATCTTCAGCGGTGAAGAGGGCAATGCCCGCATAGAGGTTCCAGCCGGGGTCAGTTCACCCTGCACGTCGAGCGACTTGGTGCAATCGGCCTTGGTAGGCTCGTGTTACACCGGTCGTGTAAACGCCTTGAACGCTCTGCGCCACATTGTCCAGCTTGGTCTCTCGAACCGGGCGATCGAAGCGTTCAACTAACCGTCCAGATAATCACCTTTTACGCCTATCTCCTTGCTCTTGCCTTTCGTGGGCGTGAGCAGGTTGCCGTTGCTGTCCCGGTGGGTTGAAGATCCCAGTGTAGCTAATATAGGCCTACCAATAAAACATCTAAAGACGTTCTAGAGAATCTACTTCCTCTAGTATTCCAGTTGGTATTCCAGGCCTGCCAGTGGCATTTTTTGGAATACCAAATGGACGCTTCGGACTCCCCAAGTGCGCACAAACCACCCGCCTCAATGGCCTCCAAATAAAAGCTAGCAAACCCAAAGACAAGAACTATGTTCTGACTGACGGTGACAGCCCGCTACTGAGAATGAGATCGAACCGGTTGTCTCTGGTCCAGGCCACGAAAAAGTCTGGCACCGCGAACCCGGCATGGAACTGGCAGATCCAGGAAAGTCCGATCCACTTCAAATCGGATGCTGTCGCCTATACGGACGCTACCCACTCCCTCTCCAAGCAGAATGTGTTCTACCGCTCAGATACCAAGGCATCGTTGTCGGTGGTCTCCCCCTACAAATCGCAACTGGAACTGTCGCTGGAGAAGACTGGCCGCGATACGCATTGCCGAACGCCGATCCACAGGATGAGGAAAGCCCGATGTACTGGGCAATTCCTCCAGCCCATCCGGCCGAAACCACCTGCGAGTGGCCAACGCTGTCAATGGTCCATAAAGCGTGCCCCATCAGACTTGATGCAATGAAGTCCTGCCGCTGTTTGCAAAAACGCTGAATCCCACGCAATGGCCGAATCTAACAATAGGTTGGCTAAATTGCGTAATCCAATACACGCAGGATTCGCTTAATATTATTAATAAGAATTATTTGCACTTGCATAGGTACCGATGACGATGGATCTGGCATGGAATAATGAAAGCGTTAAGTCGGCTTTTTTCAGTTCACAAACGCTCCCAACGGATATTGGACTGTGGGGGTTCGGCATCCAATGAGCTCCGAACATCTCCTGTTCCAGCTGCCCCTGATCATGCAAATTCAGGCCTGCCGGGTCACTGCAGACCAACTGCGTGACACGCTGAGTCGAAATCCACGCGATGCTGCACGTTGGTGTTCCGCGGCAGCCAAAGCCGGGTTTCCAGCGGCGCAGGTGGTTTTGGGACAATTATTACTCGACGGACGTGGCGTGAAGCGCGATGCACATATCGCCTTTACGTGGTTTGAGAGGGCCGCCGACGCAGGCGATATCGAAGCGTGCAACATGATGGGTCGTTGCTACGAGCAAGGGTGGGGGGTTCCAACTAACCCACAACGGGCCATCGAAGCCTTCGAGATAGCCGCCCAGGCAGGCCACGCCTGGGGCCAGGTCAATCTTGCTCAGATGCTGATGCGCGCAGGCGATCCTGCGGACCGGCCACGCTGCTTTGTGCTGTTCAAGGCGGCCGCCGAAAGCGGGACGACCAAACCGCACCTCAAGGCAATGAATTCCCTCGCCCGCTTCCTGGAAGAAGGCTGGGCGGGACTACCGGACCCGGCTGGCGCGGCGTTCTGGTACCTGCGGGCCGCAAACCTCGGCGATCACTGGGCGCAATACAACCTCGCCACGATCCTGTTTCGCCAGGGCGACCAAGAGACGGCCGACCAGTGGCTGCGCAGCGCCATCGTCGTCAGTGACAATGGGTTTCGTCGCCGGATCGCGCCGCTGCTGCTGGCGCGGCCAGAGATGGAATTACGCCAGTGTGGCCTCGATGCTCTGGCGCGTTGCGCTGAAGGCAAAGCGCCCAACGATCTCTATGCCTATGGGCTGGCCCTCAATGAGGGCGTTGCGGGTGCCCGCGACCCCGCCAAGGCCACCGCGCTCTTCAAGGCAGCAGCAGCCCAAGGGCACGCACAAGCCGCCGAGCTCATTCGCCCGAAAAGCAAGTTCGGGACAATACGCCGCCTTGCAGACCAGGCCCTTACCGTTGTGCGCCACTCTCCAGATTTCACCGGTTCTACACCACTATCCAATGGGGAACACCATGAGAATTGAAACCTTAAGACCGGTGCTGTCCGGTTTTGGCGCAGTTGCCAGCCTTGCTAGCGGCGTGTTCTTTGCCGCAACCGACCAGGCACATGCCGAGGAAACGGCACCTGCATCAAAACCGGACGATGCGACGATCCAGCTACCGGCCACCACGATCGAAGGGACGCACGAGCCATCAACCAATGCACTGAAAGCCGAAACCGGCCTGGATCGCCTCCCGGATACGCTGCAAAGTACGCCGCAAACAATCACTGTCATTCCCCAGTTGGTGATTGAACAGCAGCACGCAACGACGATCGACCAGGTGCTCAAATATGTACCGGGGGTGACTGTCGCCACCGGCGAAGGCAATGGCGGCATCAACGGCGACCAGTTCCGCATCCGCGGCTTCGATGCCTCGGGCGACATCTATGTCGATGGCCTGCGAGATTTCGGCGCCTACGTTCGCGACAGCTTCGCCACTGAGAATGTCATGGTGCTCAAGGGGCCATCGTCGCAGAGTTTCGGTAACGGCACCACGGGCGGCGCGATCGAACTGGACAGCAAGAAGGCCCATCTGGGCGATGCCAATTCGCTCAATCTGACCGCGGGCCAAGGCCCTTACAAACGCGGTGTGCTTGACGTCAATCACCAGATCAACGACACGACGGCGGTTCGGGCCGTAATCATGGGCCAAGCTCAGGACGTAGTGGATCGCGATCATGTGTATTCGGACCGCAGCGGTTTCCTCGGCTCGATTGGCTTCGGTCTTGGCACCAGCCAGCAGCTCACCGTCAACTATTTCCATCAGAGCAGCAAATCCCGGCCCGACTTCGGCGTGCCGACGGGCAGCATTGGTACGTCTGATAGCGAGCCTCTTACCGAACATGGGCTGTCGCGCTCCAACTTTTACGGCCGAGAAAGCGATCGCGATCGGATGGACGCCGACGTCGCCACCGTGCGCTACAAAGGCGAATTCAACGACTGGCTGACCCTTACCAACGATACGCGTTATGGTCACTACACGCGTGATCTCAAGTTCACGCCGTCCTTCTGCATGGACCTACCTGCTGCTGTCGCTGGCTTTTATGGCGTCCCGGCGAGCACCTGCGCCAGCGATGTGTCGGCAGGCAACCTCAACACTAACTACACCCTCTGGCCGGTCGGCGGCTTTAGGCTGAAGAGCTACGGCGCCGAGAACATCACCACGGCGGTCATGAACTTCGATACGGGACGCTTCCGCCACGAACTGGTCGTGGGCTTCGATGCGTATTACCAGCACCAGCAAGCGAACTTCTACTTCCCGAGCGGGTCGGGCTCGAGCGGGACATTGCTGGACCCGACTTACGATAACCCGGCGGGTTTCACCCTCAACTTAGACTCCAACGGTATCACTGCCCATAGCCGGGATTTCGCCCCCTTTGTCAGTGAACGCCTCTGGCTGACGCCCGAATTGTCCATTCTGGGCGGCGTACGCCGGGACTTTTACGAGGTCGACGGGGACAATGCGGGCGCGTCGCTCGCAACCACCACGGAGTTCACCAGTCCCAAGGGCTCCGTGATCTGGGAGCCGACATCGCATCAGACTTATTACGTCAGCTATGCGAAATCCTTTACCCCGCCCGGCTCCAACATCACGACCCTTGGCTCATCTGTGTCGCTTGCGGGAGGCTCCCGTATATCCGACATGGATCCTGAAACCGCCAAGAGCTACGAGGTCGGCGGCAAGTGGAGCTTTTTGGACGACCGGCTCGGCACGACCGCTGCGCTCTTCCGGGTCAGCAAGGACAACTCGACCTACACCGATCCGACTTCTGGCATCCAATCCGCGTCGGGCGACAAAGTTCGGGTGCAAGGCGTCGAACTGGGCCTGACCGGGAAGATCACGCCGGCCTGGGACGTGCAGGCGTCCTACAGCTACATGCACAGCAAGATCCTCAACACTAGCACCGCGTCATCCATCGGCAACCTGGTTCCGTATGTTTCCAAGAACAGTGCCGCGCTGTGGACGACCTACGACTTGGCACCGCTAGTCCGGGATCTTCCCGGCCATCTCCTGGTCGGCGGCGGCGTCAACTACCGCTCCGAGTACTACATGGACAACGCCATGGCGTCGCGCATCCCCGGCACGACCACGACCGACGCGATGCTGTCCTATGACATCGACCAGTATAACGTCGCGCTCAATGTGACGAACCTAACCAACGAGCTGGCTTATAGCGCCGCCTTCGCTAACCGCTATGCCACACCGATCGCGGGACGCACGGTCTCGCTCTCCGCGGGCGTGAAATTCTGAGGTCTCTATGCTCATCGTGATTCCTGACGTCCTGACAGCCGACGAGTTGGACGAGGTCCGCCGCCTGATCCAGGCGGCGGACCTCGTCGACGGACGTGTGACAGCGGGCGAGCTGGCGGCGCAGGCCAAGCACAACCTCCAGCTACCCCAAGATGCCCCGGCAGCGCGGGAGGCTGGCGAGATTATCCTGAAGGCGCTTGGCCGCAATGCCTTGTTCCACAGTGCGGCCTTGCCATTCCGCGTGCTGCCTCCCATGTTCAACCGCTACGACGTTGGCATGAAATTCGACGCTCATGTCGATGGCGCTGTGCGCGCTGTGCCGGGCTCGGGCATCCGTATGCGCGCCGATGTGTCTTCGACTCTTTTCCTGAGCGACACGCAGGACTATGACGGCGGTGAACTGGTGATTGAGCACAACTACGGGACAAGCGCCATCAAGCTGCCAGCGGGTTCACTGGTCGTCTATCCGGCGGGCAGCCTGCACCGGGTCAACGAGATCACTCGCGGCTCACGTTGGGGAGCGTTCTTCTGGACCCAGTCCATGCTCAAGGACGATGGCCTGCGCACGCTGCTCTACGACCTCGACATGGCAATCATCGAGGTGCGCCAACAGCTTGGCCACGACACACACGGCACGCTCGCGCTGACCAGCGTTTATCACAACCTGCTCCGCCGGGGGGCGGAATTATGAATCGGTATGCCACCTCCCTCCAGTGCACATCCATGCGCTCATCCGAAAACACTCGTCAAGGACACGATCGATGGCGCTACTGAATTCGCCAGCGCAGCCTCCTCTGCGCAAGCGCGATGTTGTCTCGCGCGTCTGCGCCGCGCTCTTCGGCGGCTACGCCGCCGCCGCCGCGCTCAGCGCACTGCTGGCCCTTCTGCTGCCTCTGTCCAGAGCCAGCGCGACAACGACCGCCCTCCTGTTGACTGCGCTGCTGTTTCTGGGCGCGATCCTGTGGGCGTTCGCCGCGAAGTCGCCGTCCCGCGCATGGGCGGTGCTGGGCGCCATTGCCCTGGCGGCCGCCGCGCTGAGCTGGGGATTAATCATCTGGGGTGGCCGCGGATGAAAAGTTCCTTCAGGCTGTCAATGCAATGGCTGCACACGTGGGCGGGCATGTGCGCTGGCTGGATCATCTTCCTCGTGTTCTTCAATGGGACGGCAGCCTACTTCAAGCAGGAAATCACTACCTGGATGAAGCCGGAAATCGCGGCGGCCATCGACCCCGTGAAATCGGTGGAAGGTGCCGTGGCGTTTCTGAGCATGAAGGTGCCCGATGCTGGCGCTTGGACCATCCGCGTACCGAACGAGCGAACCCCGGTTTCAGAGGTCCGTTGGCGACCACGATCGAAGCCCGGGGCTGCCCCCATCGAGGACGACGATGATGATGATCGTGTGCCGCCGAACCAGCGTGCAACCATCGGCGCCAACGGCCATCCTCTGGTGGCACGGGAAACCGAAGGTGGGGATTACTTCTTTCAATTCCACTTTGCCCTCCATTACCTGCCGGTCCTTGGACTGATCCTGGTGGTGCTGGCCAGCCTCGCCTTGATGGTCGCGCTGACCACCGGGCTCATCACCCACCGCCGCATCTTTGCCGAGTTCTTCAGCTTCCGGCCACGCAGCGGTGTGCGCTCGTGGCGGGACGCGCACACCACGTTCGCCGTACTCGCGCTGCCCTTTCATCTGATGATTACCTATACCGGCGTCGGCATCCTGACTTTTTTTCTGTTGCCATGGGCGGTGTTTGCAAACTATTCAAGCCCGAAAACCTTCTTCTCGGAACTTGTTTCGCAACCGCACGCCGAAGCGCCAAGTGGGCGTTCAGCCCCGCTGGTTCCGCTTGATTTCGTATTGGGGCAAGCGGAAACGATCTGGAAGGGTGGCCATGCGGAAACGATCGTCGTCAGCAATCCGGGTGACGAAGCCGCGACGATCAAGGTGGATCGGCAGGTGCATGACGTGATTCCGCGCGATGCCGGCAAAAGCCTGACTTTCAACGGTGTCACCGGCGCATTGATGCATACCTCGCCGCGCCTGAGCGCCGCAGCCAGCGCCGGCTTCGCCGTATTCGGCCTGCATGAAGCGCACTTTGCGCGGCCGGCATTGCGCTGGCTGCTGTTTCTGTGCGGCGCGACTGGAACGGCCATGGTGGTGACGGGCCTGATCCTGTGGACCGCAAAGCGCAGGCGCAACCTCCTGAGTCCCGACTACGGTCGCCGTGGGTTTCATATCGTCGAAACGCTGAATGTGGCGGTGATCGCCGGTTACCCCGCAGCGACAGCGGCTTATTTTTGCGCGAACCGCCTGCTGCCCCTGTCGATCTCCTCGCGGGCGAACGTCGAGGTTCTCTGCGCATTCGGTTGCTGGGGAGCGTTGCTGGCTTGGTCGGCTTTGCGCCCGAAACGAAGCGCCTGGATCGAAGTTCTGAGCGTCACGGCGCTTCTCTTTCTGGCGCTTCCCCTCGTGAATGCCGCGACCGGCTCACGCGGGACGTTCGCCAGCCTGTTACAGGGCGACGCGCTTTACATCGCGTTCGACGCCGTTGCGCTGGCCCTCGGGCTGATCTTCGCCACAGCCGCCCTCTGTCTCGGCCGGCACCACACTGTACATGCGCCGCCGGCACTGATGGATCGGCCGGGCGCTTCCGGCCTGACCACGTTGGGAGTTACTGAGTGATGGGGCTGTCATTCGCACTGGCGCTGCTTGGCTTTGCCGCGCTCGCACTGGCGATGCGCGGTCACCACCGCGAACTTTTCGGGGTGGACTGTTCTCGGCGCCGAAGCGGGTTTCTTCGCGTGGTCGGAGCATTGTTCTTGGCTGTGTCCTATGGCCGCCTCGGGATCACGTGGGGCGTGATCGAAGGTACGATCGAATGGCTGTGCCTGGCATCGATGGCGGCGATCGTCATTGTTTTCATCCTCAGCATCGCAGGTTCCCTATCTCCACGCATGATCCGCAGCATCATCCAAGACCCACGGGCGAGGGTAAGCGCTCCCGCCGTGAGTCGACTCCAGACAGCAAGACACCACGATGAGGATCGTTGATATATCCATCACGACCATCGCCAAGATCGACGGTCCCAAATTTTCCAAAAAAATCCGGCCTTTTAGTCTGGCACTTCATTGCCCATCTGGAAGCTCTGGCGCTGATCCAGCGTGCGCAGCCTCTGCCGGAGTTACCACCTTCCGTGGTCAGCGAGCCGCTGGAACTGGTGGTTCCGATCGAGTTCTTCAGTAACGACGATTGTGAGAGTTATGAGACGGCCTCCCACAATATTCCAGCTCGTGATCCGTCTATACAAGCATGGATACGACGCTTAACCCCCATGCCCTAGGCGCCCTGATGGCCGAGCAGAGCGAAGGCATTGCTGAAATCATCGCGCGCGAGCGGACACGCCTCTATGGCTTCATTCGGCGACGCGTGCCAAACACGGGAGATGCAGAAGACATCCTTCAGGACGTCTTCTGCGAGTTCGCGCGGGCCTGCAGTTTGCCTGAGCCGATCGAGCAAGTCGGTGCCTGGCTGGTCCGCGTAGCGCGCAACCGCATCATCGATCGAGCGCGTAAGAAGCGTGAGGAGCCGCTGCCCGGCGGGTCGGCTGTTTGGGAAGACGCGCAAGACGGTTATTACCTTGATCAGGCGCTGCCCTCCATCGATAGCGGACCGGAAGCAGCCTACACAAGGGCCATGTTGCTGGAAGCCATCTCGACCGCATTGGACGAATTGGCTGCCAACGAACGCGACGTATTCATTGCCCATGAGTTGGAAGGGCAGAGTTTCAAGGAGCTGTCTGCTCGCAGTGGCATCAATGTCAACACCCTCCTGGGATGGAAACGACGCGCCATTCTGCATTTGCGATCCCGGCTGCAACCTCTGTATGACGAACTTATTTGAAGGTGGAATTAAGACCATGAAGACATTCTTTGGTGATCGGCCCCGCAACGTAGCGAAGTTTCTTGTGGCGGCCGCAATGTGGATCGCTCTCTTTGCCGCTGTGACGTTGCTGGTGATGCAGTTGTGGAACTGGCTGATGCCTGCTCTGTTCGTGGGGGTGCGGTCAATCGATTACGGGCAGGCCTTGGGGCTTTTGTTGCTCAGCAAGATCCTCTTTGGTGGCGGTCATGGCCGATGGAAGGCCCGCCATCGCTGGGACAGCATGACCGTGGAAGAGCGGGAACAACTCAAGCGGCATTTCAAGAGTCGCTGGGGCGACCGTTGGCGTAGATCATTCGACACTGAAAGCGCCGAAGGTGCGGCACCTCGAACCTCGCATACAGCGTCAGCCGAGTTCCGCCCCCGCGATACGGGTAGCCTGGGGGATAAGACGTGACTCCATGTTCCGCACGGCTCACGCCCAGCATTGAGCAGAGCGCTGCGCCGACGAATAAGCACAAGCACCGCTATACCACAGGATAACAGACGCCGGCTTCTAGGCTCCACTGACCCATCGCTCAACATATGACAAATGGATATCCAATGACGAACAAAGACATCAGCCTCCTCGTTTCCGGCGCCAGCGTCGCCGGGCTCAGCACCGCCTATTGGCTCGTCCGCTACGGCTTCAAGGTCACGGTAGTCGAGCGTGCGTCCCATCTGCGTCCAGGCGGCCAGGCGCTAGATGTGCGCGGCCCGGCGCTGGAAGTCGCCAGGCACATGGGAATCCTGACCGACATTCGAGATCGCAGCACCAAGCTGACCGGGGTGTCATTCGTGGACGCCGAGGGCAAGGAAATCTACCGGAGCACGGAACGCACCGTGACGGGTGGACGATTCGACAGCCCGGACGTCGAAATTCTGCGCGATGACCTTTGCAAAGTTCTGTACGAAGCCGTAGGCGACCAAGTGGAGTTCCTGTTTGACGACAGAGTCACGTCGATAACCCAGGACGAGACTGGCTTAGATGTCGCATTCGCCAACGCTGCGCCGCGCCGCTTTGATCTGCTGATCGGAGCCGATGGCCTGCACTCGGGCGTGCGTCGGCTGGTCTTCGGCCCCGAGCAGCAGTTCTTGCACTTTGTAGGTTTCCATATCGCAGTCTTCGCTGTGCCGAATTTTCTCGGCCTCGACCACTGGCAGGTTTTCCATGAGCACGGGAACCTCATGAGCGGCATGTTGGCCATGGACAAGGATGCCAAGGCCAGAACCTATCTTGGTTTCAGTACGGCCGAACAGCTGGACTATGACTACCGTGACATCGCCGCGCAGAAGCGTTTGGTGACCGAACGATTTGCCGGAGCGGGTTGGGAGATCCCGCAGCTACTGGCGTACATGCAGGACGCACCCGACTTCTACTTCGACGCGACCAACCAGGTTCGCATGGACGGCTGGTCACGCGGGCGAGTGGTGCTGGTCGGCGATGCTGGGTACAGCGTTTCACCGGCGACGGGCCAAGGGACAACCGTGGCGATGGTCGGGGCTTACGTACTGGCCGGCGAACTGGCCGCGGCCAACAGCGACTTGTTGGCAGGCATAAGCCGCTACGAGCACGAGTTGCGTGATTACATCATCCGTAACCAGGACCTTGCGCGCGACATGGCAGATACCGCCTTGCAGGAAATATCGCTTGGTCAGTCCACGGAAGCGGACAGCAGCACGCACCCGGATGGCATCCCGGATTTCGGCGAAATGATCCAGCTCATCACCCTCAAGAATTACCCGGAACTTATCCAATGAACGACGCCACCACGCCAGCAACGATAAAACGAGCCAGTCTGCTCGAATCGGCGGTGCTCAAGCTATTCACGCGCAATGCGCAGGTGCTGGACATCGAAGATATTGGCAGCGCTTTTCGCATCATCACCCTCGGCGGCGATGCACTGCGCAACGTAGCCTGGACGCCGGGCGACAAGATTCAGATCCAGTTGGGCGGATGGGTTCAGCGCACCTACACGCCGATGGACTGGGATGCCGAGAACGGACGCACGCGCATCCTGATCTACCTTCATGCCGGCGGCCCGGGCGTGCAATGGGTGCGCACGCTGCGCAAAGGCGATACCTGTATCGTCTTCGGCCCACGCAAATCCATCGACCTTACCGAACTCGCTTTTTCCGCCGTCCTGTTCGGCGATGAAACCTCCTTCGGTCTGGCCGCCGTGCTGCTCGGCACCGTGCAGCCAGCGAACACGCAACTATTCCTTGAAGTGTCCTCGCTCACCGAATCGCAACCGGCCATTGCCCGCTTCGGACTCGAAAACGCACAGTTGGGCGTGCGCACTGGAAACGACGCGCAGTTGACCGAACTGGAAGAGAAGATGCTGACCGTGTTGCAAGCGCAACCAGCGGCGAACATCGTGCTGTCGGGCAATGCAAGCTCGATCCAGCACATGCGCAAACTGCTCAAGCGACTGGGAATCGCCTCGAATCGCTTCCAGGCAAAAGCGTATTGGGCTCCCGGCAAGACAGGGTTGGACTGACTTGCATCTAAGCCCTTCACAATTGCCGCAGAACTCGATCAGGTCAGACCTGATCAGGAAGCATGATGCCCGGCACCGCAGCGGGCTCTCTTTCGGTCACTCGCTCTGAGAGGTATCGCGCTGGTGGCTTGCCTACCGCCTTGCGGAACATGGTGACGAAGCCACTGGCATTCTCGTAACCCAGTTCTAGCGCCACCGCCTGCACGCTTTCACCTTTGGTCATACGCTGCAGCGAAAGAATAACATGCAGTTGCCGACGCCAGCGCCCAAAGCTCATCCCGATTTCTTGCAGCAACAGTCGGCTCATACTCCGCTCGCTCATGCCAATGCGGATAGCCCAATCGCCCATCGCGGTCTTATCGGTAGGATCTGCCAACAGCATTTCTGCAAGCCGGCGCAGTCGCGGATCGCGCGGCATCGGCAAATGCAGGTCTTCCACAGGAGCAATGGACAGCTCGTCCAGCAAAGTAGCGATCAACCGATCCTCCCGACCACCGGACACGTATAGCTCGGGGAAGCCCGCCGCCCGCAACAGCAACTCACGCAGCAACGGCGATACGGAGATCGTGCAGCAGCTCTTCGGCAGATCCGGCGCGGCATCGGGTTCAACGAATAGACAATAGCACTCCGTTTCGCCCGAACCCCGTGCCGAATGTGGCAGGTCCCCCGGTATCCATACCGCGCACTGCGGCGGCACGATCCAGACGCCGTCTTCTATCTCGCAGTTAAGAATGCCCCGTACGGAGTAGAGCAGTTGCGCTTTGCGATGATGATGCTTGGCCTGTTCCCAGTCCTTGCCCACCATCGAAGCGCTCAGGGCGGCAACTGGCCGGGGGATGCTGTCGACATCAAAAGCCACGACAGGGTCTCTGGATACAGTTTTTGACATGAGTGAGTTGAGCCTCCAATTAAAGCCAAGTCACCATGGCTGCTTTGAAAAATATTATGGCCAACTTGTGCAATGACGTCCAGTAGATTGCTGAGTATCGTGAGATTGATTCTGCTGGTTTCCCTGTTCGACCAAGACCGTGCCTCACCTCCGACCGGGCGAGACTACCAGCGATTTTTCACCAATTTCCGAAGGAGTATTAACGTGCTTATAGATGCCACCCAGTTCCCACTCGTGTGGATGCAAATCTCTACGCCCAGCAAGAATCCAGAAGACTCGCCGTTTGCCGAGTTCGAAGCATTGCTTGCTCGAAAAGAGGTATTCGTTCTCCTCAACGATGAAAGCCTTGATAGTGGCGAACACGAGCATTCACCCGAAGAGATGAAGCAGACATCCCTTTGGATGAAGCGCCATAAGAGTGACCTACGGGCATTCGTCAAGGCCTCGATCCACATCGAACCGAACACTGCAAAACGACTGGCATCCAAAGCCTTTGCAGTCATGTATGAGAAATTCTGGGGCTACCCCATGCTCATGACCGTCACCAAGGAAGAGGCTTTAGCCTTGGCGCAGAAACTGTTGGCAGGTGAATCCGTGAAGGCCCGGTTACTCTAGTTTCGTAGCCTTGAACTTAGGGCTGCCAATGGGGCGAGAGTAATAAGTAATTTTGGCGGCTATCTCCATGATCGAGCCTGACTTCCAGAAGTTTGTAAGGTTTTATCGCGCTCAAAACAGTAGTGGTTTATTGGCTCCCTGCATATCGCGCGCGAGATATTCACCTTCGCCAGATTCGATGCCAGATGCCAGATGCGAGGGATGTGACATGGAATTGCGTCCCCTACGCTGTTTCGCCGTGCTTGCTGACGAACACTTCACCCGTGCAACTGACCGTCTACACACTTGATTTACAGTCGAAAGTTTTCCCAATACACCCTGAGTGAAAAAACGTGAAAAGCGATCTAAAGGTTTTGGCGTACGCCTTTTTGCGCTTCATGGTCCTTATTGCCTTGGTCCTGTTCGGGATAGGCATGATCTTCATCGATATCTTTATCGCCAAAACCAGGATTGTGGAAGCATCGTTCACTGAAATCAGCCAGGAGCTGATTCTGGTGCTCATCGTATGCCTATTCTGGATGAGCTCGCGTCAGCCCGGTCAACGCGGGATCGGCATCCTGGTCGGTGGTTTCTTCGCCTGCATGTTGATTCGCGAACTCGACGGGCTGTTCGACCCGATCAGCTATGGTTTCTGGCTGTGGCCTGCGCTGATCATGGCCGGTACATGCCTATTTCTGGCGTTCGGCAAAAAACACGCACGGCGCGAAACGCTCTCGGGCCTGGCCGAATTTTCAGCCCGGCCAAGCTTTGGCCTGATCATAGGCGGCCTCGCGGTCTTGGTTTTCTCCCGCCTGTTCGGCATGGGCCTTTTGTGGCACGGCATTTTGAACGATGGTTACATCCGCCTGGCGAAAACCACCGTCGAAGAAGGTATCGAGTTGCTGGCCTACTGCATCAGCCTGGGCGGTACGCTCGACTATTACCGGGAATACCGCTTTATTGCCACTGGCTCTAAAACGTAAGCCTGCAAACCCATCCGACTTAGCAAACCAATAAATAGCGCGGTGGTGTTCATACAACTCCCGGACCGATAGCTATCAGGTTTGCCAGCAACAGCAGCGGATATCGCCAACGGACCCTGACCACGACCTCAGTTTGGCTTGATACAGCGAAGGAGTCCTGAATGACTACCCCCCCAAAGGCCTCACCCGGCGCCCACTCCTCGCTTCCTCCACCACCTTCGCCGTGGGCGAGCCTAGGCAACTTGCACAAGCTAAGAAGAAACGAGGGGCTCACCCTGTACAGATTGGTATTGGTCCGCCACGGTGAGTCACTGTGGAACCAGCGCAATCTCTTTACCGGTTGGGCGGATGTAGACCTGAGCGCCCAGGGTATCACCCAGGCAACAACCGCCGGCCGCCGACTACGCGCTGCAGGCTTCACTTTCGATGTGGCTCATACGTCGGTACTCAAGCGAGCGGTACGCACGCTTTGGGGCATCCAAGACGCGATGGATCTGATGTGGCTTCCGGTATCCACTACCTGGAGACTTAACGAACGTCATTATGGGACGCTCACTTCAATGAACAAGGACGCCGCCGTTGCCCGCTTCGGTGAGGAACAAGTGCATATCTGGCGACGCAGCTTTGACATTGCACCTCCACCCTCACCGGAGGGGCTACCTGAATCGAGGGCTGACCGCCGATATGTCAACCTCACCCCCAATGACTATCCCCGAAGCGAAAGTTTGGAAGATACCCAGGTTCGCCTCCTCCCCTATTGGCATGAGACCCTGGGGCCGCAAATCCTGGCAGGAAAACACGTGTTAGTCGTCGCGCATGGCAACTCCCTGCGCGCCCTGATCAAATACCTGGATGATATTTCGGATCAGGACATCTCGAACCTGAATGTCCCTAAGGATGGTCTGAAGTAGCCATGTATTTCCCCGGCATACCACCTAGCGCAACTTTTAAACTCGCCAAATGATCA